>JAAETT010000176.1 GCA_024228115.1 bacterium | reverse complement strand
GAAGGAGGGCGGCATACGCCGTTCTTCACGGGCTACCGCCCGCAGTTCTACTTCCGCACGACGGACGTGACGGGTGTTGCCCACCTGCCGGACGGCACGGAGATGGTGATGCCCGGAGACAATATCGAGATGACGGTGGAGCTGATCACGCCGATCGCCATGGATCGCGAGCAGCGCTTCGCCATCCGCGAGGGCGGTCGAACGGTCGGCTCCGGCGTCGTCACCGAGATCATCGAGTAAACAGATGGCAGAACTAGCTTCCAAGATTCGCATTCGCATGAAGGCGTACGATCACAAGCTCCTCGACCAGAGTGCCGGGGAGATCGTGGATACGGCGATTCGCACCGGCGCCCGTGTGGCCGGGCCGATCCCGCTGCCCACGGCGATCAACAAGTACACCGTGCTTCGTGGCCCTCATATCGACAAGAAATCTCGTGAGCAGTTCGAAATGCGTACGCACAAGCGCCTGATCGACATCCTCGAGCCGACCCCGCAGACGGTCGACGCGTTGATGAAGCTCGAGCTGGCTGCAGGTGTGGACGTGGAGATCAAGCTGTAGCCATGGCAACCGTGGACGTCACCAAGATTGGAGGGGGCAAGGCTGGCTCGGCCGAGCTCGACCCGGTGGTCTTCGAGACCGTCGTGAAGCCCCATCTCTTCCATGCCGAGGTTCGCCGCCAGCTGGCGGGCCGGCGGGCAGGCACCCATGCCACGAAGAACCGTGCGGCGGTTTCCGGCGGCGGAGCGAAGCCCTACCGGCAGAAGGGAACCGGTCGTGCTCGTCAGGGAACGATTCGTGCGCCGCAGTTCGCCGGCGGTGGTTCGGTATTCGGTCCCGTGCCGCGCGGCTACAGCCACAAGCTCACCAAGAAGACCCGGCGTGCGGCTCTTCGATGTGCATTGTCGCTTCGCCAGCAGGAAGCGGCGGTTACCGTCGTCGATGCGTTCGACCCGGGAGAGTTCAAGACGCGTCGGGTCGTGGAGAGCCTCGAAGGCCTCGGTCTGGCCGGTTCTTCCGTCCTGATCGTGATCCAGGAAGCCACGCCGCATCTGGAGTTGTCGGCTCGCAACCTGCCGGGCGTCGGCGTGATTCGGGCCGAAGGCTTGAATGTCCACGATGTCCTGCGGCACGAGAAGCTCGTGATCGTGCAGGCCGCCCTGGACGGGATCCACGGCCGGCTCGGCGCGGGTGGGGAGGCCCAGGCATGAGATTCCAGGAGGTCGTTCTACGTCCGGTCGTCACGGAGAAGAGCACCGTCGCTCGCGAACTCGCGAATGTGGTGACCCTGGCCGTGAACCCGCACGCGAACAAGGCGCAGATCAAAGAGGCCGTCGAATCCATCTGGCAGGTGGACGTCCTCGATGTGCGTACGAGCCGGATGCCGCGCAAGACGCGCCGGGTCGGGAAGTTCACGGGCCGCAAGTCGGAATGGAAGAAGGCGATGGTGACCCTGGCCGAGGGTCAGTCCATCGAGTTCTACGAGGGAGTCTGAAAAGGTGCCGGTTCGAATCTACAAACCGACCTCGCCCGGACGTCGCAAGATGAGCGTCTCGGATTTCGCGGAAGTGACGAAGGCGAAGCCCGAGCGCTCACTCACGACCGGGCGTGTGAGCAAGTCTGGTGGACGCAACGGCTATGGCCGCATCACCTCCTGGCATCGCGGTGGTGGCCACAAGCGCCGATACCGCGTGATCGACTTCCGGCGCAACAAGCCGGGAGTGCCTGCCAAGGTGGCCGCCGTCGAATACGATCCGAATCGGTCTGCACGGATCGCTCTGCTCCACTATGCAGATGGCGAGAAGCGCTACATCCTCGCCCCGGCGGGCGTGCGCGTTGGCGATACCATTCAGTCCGGCCCGGACGCGGAAATCCGACCTGGAAACGCGCTACCGCTCGAGAAGATTCCGTTGGGTACGGTGCTTCATGCCATCGAGATGAAGCCGGGCAAGGGCGCCCAACTGGTGCGAGCCGCTGGAACGGGCGCTCAGCTCATGGCCCGCGAAGGCAACTACGTCACGTTGCGGATGCCCAGCGGTGAGAACCGCTTGATCCATGTCCGTTGCATGGCGACGGTCGGGCAGGTGGGAAACCTCGAGCACGAGAATCAGCGTATCGGCAAGGCTGGCCGCTCACGTTGGAAGGGGAAGCGTTCCAACGTTCGCGGCGTGGCAATGAACCCGGTCGACCACCCGATGGGTGGAGGCGAGGGCAAGAGCGCCGGCGGCCGTCATCCCTGCACGCCCTGGGGCAAGCCCACCAAAGGTCACAAGACCCGAAGCAATCACCGCTCTGACAAGTACATCGTCAAGCGACGAGGAAAGAAGTAGGCGATGGCACGTTCACTCAAAAAGGGACCGTTCGTCGATACGAGCCTTCAGAAGAAGGTCGACGTCGCAGTGGCCACGGATTCGAAGCAGGTGATCAAGACCTGGTCACGGCGATCCATGATCACGCCGGAGATGGTCGGCCTCACCTTCCATGTCCACAACGGCAAGCTCTTCATGCCGGTCTACGTGACCGAGAACATGGTGGGGCATCGCCTCGGCGAATTCGCTCCGACCCGGAAGTTCACGGGCCATGCGACCGACAGGAAGGTCCGGCGCTAATGGCCTCTTCAACGGCGAAGCTGCAGGGCTACCGTGTCAGCGCCCGCAAGGCCCGCCTGGTGGCGGATGTGATTCGTGGGCGGCAGGTCGAGGATGCACTGAACCTGCTCGACCTCTCGGGCAAGCGCTTTTCCCGGCCGCTCGCCAAGCTCGTGCGTTCGGCCGTGGCCAACGCAGAAGAGAAGAACGCTCGCGACAAAGCGGGCATCGATATCGACAACCTGATCGTCTCGAAGATCACGGTCGACGAAGGGTCGAAGATGTGGCGGATTCGCGCGCGGGCACAGGGCCGTGCCGCGTGGATTCAGCACAAGACCAGTCACGTCACCGTCGAGCTGGAGGAGCGCTAGGTGGGACAAAAAGTCCACCCCTACGGATTCCGTCTTGGAACCCTCTATGGATGGAAATCCAATTGGTTCGAGGAGCGGCGCTATGCGGATCAGGTCCTCGAAGACCATGGCATTCGCAAGCACATCAAGAAGAAGCTCTATCACGCGGGCATCTCGAAGGTGGTCATCGATCGCACAGGCGAGAAATGCGTCATCAACATCCACACGGCTCGCCCCGGGATCCTGATCGGGAAGCGTGGCGCCGAGGTGGAGGTGCTTCGTGACGAGCTGAAGAAGTTCACGCCCCATGAGATCTTCATCAACATCAAGGAGATCCGGAAAGCGGAACTCGATGCACAACTCGTCGCGGAGAACATCGCCCTGCAGATGGAGCGCCGGGTGGCATTCCGGCGCGCGATGAAGAAAGCCATGACGTCCACCATGAAGTTCGGCGCCAAGGGCATTCGCATCGAGTGCGGTGGCCGGCTGGGTGGTGCGGAGATGGGTCGCCGCGAACGCTATGCCGAGGGTCGCGTCCCGCTTCATACGCTCCGAGCCGACATCGAGTTCGGAACCGCCGAGGCCAAGACGACCTACGGTGTGATCGGAGTCAAGGTCTGGATCTTCAAGGGCGACGTACCGCCCGGACAGTTGCGAGAGGGCATCCTCTCCCAGCGCATCGCCGACGATGGGGTGAGGTAGGAAATGCTCCAGCCCAAGAAGGTCAAACACCGCAAGGTGATGAAGGGCCGCATGCGCGGCAAAGCCTACCGAGGCAGCAATGTCTCGTTTGGCGAGTTCGGGCTCCAGGCGATGAACGGCGGTCGTTTGACGGCTCGTCAGATCGAGGCGGCCCGGATCGCGATGACGCGTCACGTGAAGCGCGGTGGGAAGATCTGGATCCGGGTGTTCCCGGACAAGCCCATCACAAAGAAGCCCGCAGAAACCCGGATGGGTAAGGGCAAAGGCAACCCGGAAGAGTGGGTGGCCGTCGTGAAACCCGGTCGCATGCTGTACGAGATGGAAGGCGTTCCGGAGGCGGTAGCGCGAGAGGCATTTCGGCTGGCGGCCCACAAGCTGCCGCTCTCGACCCGTTTCACCATTCGGGAGGAATGGTAATGAAGGCAGGAGAGCTTCGAGACCTGTCCTCGGAAGAACTTCTCGCCAAGAGCGAAGAGATGCGAACCGAGCTCGTCAATGTCCGCTTGCGAAAGGCCACGGGCCAGCTCGAGGATACGGCGAAGCTTCGCACCCTACGGCGTAACGTTGCTCGCGTGGAGACGATCCTGCGAGAGAAGCGTGGAGCAGATCAGTGACACAGCGTGGAACCCGACGGACCCTCGAGGGCGTCGTCGTGAGCGACAAGATGGACAAGACCGTCGTCGTTCGCGTCGAACGTCTGGTAAAGGATCCCAGGTACAAGAAGTACATTCGTCGCCACGCCAGGTTCATGGCGCACGATGAAGAGAACGGATGCGCGGTGGGTGACCGCGTGCAAATCATCGAGCATCGGCCTCTTTCCAAGCGGAAGCGCTGGAAGGTGCAGTCGACGCTCGTCAAATCGACCCAGGTCTAGGCGGGCGGAGAACAAGCAATGATCCAGCCTGAATCTACGCTGGAAGTAGCCGATAACTCGGGCGCCCGAAAAGTGGCGTGTATCCGCGTGCTCGGCGGCACCCGACGCAGATACGCCTCGATCGGTGACGTGATCGTCGTGACCGTGAAGGATGCCATCCCGAACGCACGGGTGAAGAAGGGCGAGGTGCGACGCGCCGTCGTGGTTCGCACCGCGAAGGGCATCGCGCGCCCGGACGGATCCCACATCAAGTTCGACGACAACGCCGCTGTGTTGCTCGACCAGGGGCAGGAGCCGGTCGGGACACGCATCTTCGGCCCCGTGGCTCGGGAACTCCGGGCCCATCGTTTCATGAAGATCATCTCTCTCGCACCGGAGGTGCTGTGATGACACCTCGGCTTCTCGAGCGATATCGCTCGGAGATCCATGGGAAGCTCCGGGAGGAGTTCTCCTACGTAAACCCGCACCAGGTACCGACCATCGAAAAGGTGGTGGTGAACGTCGGCCTCGGCGAGGCGACGCAGAATCCGAAGCTTCTCGACAAGGCTGCGGAAGAGCTTGCGTTGATTACCGGGCAGAAGGCGCTCATCCGCCGCGCGCGAAAATCGGTCGCCAACTTCAAGCTCCGGCAGGGGCAGCCCATCGGGACGATGGTGACCCTGCGCGGAGTTCGTATGTGGGAATTCCTCGACCGGCTGTTGAATGTCGCCTTGCCGCGAGTTCGCGACTTCCGAGGGACTTCGCCGAAGGCTTTCGACGGCCGCGGCAACTACACGCTCGGTATCCGGGAGCAGATCATCTTCCCGGAAGTCGACTATGACCAGGTCGAGAAGATCACCGGAATGAACGTCACCGTCGTGACGAGTGCGCGCACCGACGCCGAAGCGAAGGCGCTCCTCGCACATCTCGGCATGCCGTTCCGGAACCAGGGGTAAAGGCCATGATGACCGATTCCGTCGCAGACATGCTCGCGCGCATCCGCAATGCGGGCATTGCGGGCCAGCTGGAGACGACTTGTCCCTCGACGAAGCTGAAACTGGCGATCGCCAAGGTGCTCGAGGCCGAGGGTTTTCTCGACGAGGTCGTCCTCGAGGCCGAAGCAGGGCGCCCGGTGCTCCGCTTGAAGCTCCGCTATGGCCACAATGGACGCATGATCATCGACGGCCTTCGCCGCGTGTCGAAGCCGAGTCGCCGCGTCTACGTCGGCGCCAAGGAGATCCCCAAGGTACGCAATGGCTTGGGGATTGCCGTGCTCTCGACGCCGAAGGGTGTGCTCACGGATGACGCCGCCCGGGAGCAATGCGTGGGCGGCGAGATCATGTGCGAGGTCTGGTAGCCATGTCCAACTTCCAACTCATTGACGAGGACAGGTAGCGATGTCGCGCATCGGCAATCGTCCCATCCAGCTGGCGAGCGGCGTGTCCGTGAGTCAGAAGGGAGTGCAGGTCGAGGTGAAGGGCCCGAAGGGGACCCTCTCGAATCGGCTGCCCGCAGAAATCCAGATCAGCGTGGACGATGGCAACGTCACGCTCACGCGACCTGATGAGAGCAAGAAGACCCGGGCGCTTCACGGTCTGGCCCGCGCACTTCTGGCGAACATGGTCACCGGTGTGACCAACGGTTTCAGCAAGGAACTCTCGATCATCGGGGTGGGCTATCGGGCGGAGGCGGCCGGGAAGACCCTGAAGCTGCTGCTCGGCTTTTCCCATCCGGTCGAGATGCCAGTTCCCGAGGGGCTGAAGGTCGCGGTGGAAGAGAATACGAAGATCAAGATCGAAGGTGCGGACAAGGGCCAGGTCGGCCAGTTCGCCTCCGAGGTCCGCGCGTTGCGACCGCCGGAGCCCTACAAGGGCAAGGGCGTCCGCTACGTCGATGAGCAGGTCCGCCGCAAGGTCGGCAAGGCCGCAGTCGGTTAGGGGAGAGGAAGATGAAGAGAAAGATCCGCAATCCCCGGTACGCCAAGCAGATTGCACGTCGCCGTCGTGTGACGCGATCGGTCGCTGGCTCGACGCGTCCGCGGCTCCTCGTGTTCCGGAGCTCCAAGCATATCTATGCCCAATTGATCGATCCGGTCTCGGGCAAGACCCTGGCCGCCTCTTCGACCCGCGCCAAGCAGGTCGTCGCCGGTGGAGGCACGGGCAACGTAGAGGCAGCCAAGAAGGTCGGGGCGGCGATTGCCGCCGTGGCCAAGGAAAAGCAGATCGAGGAAGTGGTGTTCCATCGGAACGGCTTCCAATACCACGGGCGCGTCAAGGCGCTTGCGGAGGCGGCCCGCGAGGCCGGCCTCCGTTTCTGAGGCATTCATGAACATCCATCGAATGGAACGACTCAACGCCAACGACTACGAACTGACCGACCGGGTGATCCATATCAACCGGGTTGCGAAGGTCGTCAAGGGTGGTCGGCGGTTCAGCTTCAGCGCACTCGTCGTCGTAGGCGATGGTGCAGGGGTTGTCGGAGTGGGTCTCGGGAAAGCCGGTGAGGTGCCGGAGGCCATTCGCAAGGGCGTCGACCGCGCACGCAGGAACCTGGTGAGCGTACCGCTCGTCGAAGGCACGCTGCCTCACGCGATCCTTGGGCGCTTCGGTGCCGGCCGTGTGTTGTTGAAGCCGGCCTCTGCCGGAACGGGCGTGATTGCCGGTGGTGGCGTTCGCGCCGTCCTGGAATCCGCAGGTGTCCGGGACGTGCTCTCGAAGAACCTGGGGACGAACAATCCCCGCAATACCGTCAATGCCACCATCACGGCACTCCAGGAGCTTCGCGATCCCGATCAGCGCCGCGCCGAGTTGGCCCGATGAGTGATGCGAAGATCCGAGTGACACAGGTGAAGAGCGGGATTGGCTTCACCCAGAAGCAACGTTCGACGCTGCGCGGGCTCGGCCTGCGCGGCATTCGTCATTCGGCCATGGTCGAAGATACGCCGGCAGTACGCGGCATGATCGCCAAGGTCGTGCACCTCGTACGGGTGGAGGAGTAGCGATGCTGGATCGGCTAGAGCCGAAGCATGGCGCGCGTCATCGCAGGAAGCGGGTGGGCCGGGGTCCGGGTTCCGGGAACGGCAAGACTGCCGGTCGCGGCGACAAGGGCCAGGGCCATCGTTCCGCAGGGCGGGAGACGCCGCTCTGGTTCGAAGGCGGGCAGATGCCGCTCGTGCGCCGGATTCCCAAGCGTGGATTCACGAATATCCACCGCAAGCCGGTCGAGATCGTGAACCTTCGCGACCTCGCGGATCTGGGCGATGGCGTCACCGTGGATGTCGAGATGTTGGTGCGCAAGGGACTCGCCTCGGGCAAGGCTCCGGTGAAGCTCCTCGCCGAGGGAGATGCGCCCTCCAAGATCACGATCAAGGTCCAGCGGGCCAGCGCCTCGGCCCGAGAAAAGGTCGAGGCCGCAGGCGGAAGCGTGGAGATCGTCGGTTGATCGGAGGCGTCCAGAACATCGGACGGATCACGGAACTTCGGAACCGGATCCTGTTCACGCTCGGCATGCTCGCGGTGTACCGGGTGGGTGCGAAGATCGCGACACCGGGAATCAACCCGGAAGTGATCAAGCAGTTCTTCGACACCCAGGTGTCGGGGACGGCCTTCGCCCTGTTCAATGTCTTCTCGGGCGGTGCACTGGAGCAGCTCTCGATCTTTGCGCTCGGCATCATGCCCTACATCAGCGCATCGATCATCATGCAGCTCCTGACCGTGGTGATCCCGTCGCTCGAAGCTCTCAAGAAGGAGGGCGAGAGTGGCAATCGGAAGATCAGCCAGTACACGCGCTACGGCACGGTCGTGCTTTCGATCTTCCAGAGCCTGTTGATCGCTTCAGCGCTCGAAAGCGGTTCGTTCGGCTCCGGTGCGGTTCTCGATCCGGGTCTCCAGTTCAAGTTGATGGCGATGATCACGCTCACGACGGGCACCGCCTTCATCATGTGGCTCGGCGAGCAGATCACCGAGCGCGGTATCGGCAACGGCATCTCCCTGGTGATCTTTTCGGGAATCATCGTCGGAATCCCGGGTGGCCTGGCCCAGCTCTGGCAGTTGGTTCAGACCGATGAGTTCTCGCTGCTGCAGGTCATCCTCCTGCTCGGTTTCGTCATCGTGCTCACTGGCTTCGTCGTCTTCGTCGAGCGTGGCCAGCGCCGGATTCCGGTCCAGTACGCGAGGCGGGTCGTAGGCCGCAAGATGACCCAGGGCGGCATGAGCTATTTCCCGTTGCGCGTGAACACGGCCAACGTGATCCCGCCGATCTTCGCGTCCTCGCTGTTGATCTTCCCGACGACGATCACTCAATTCACCGACGCCGACTCCGCCGTCAATCGCTTCTTCCAGGACTACCTGAACTTCGGTGGCTTCTGGTACAACGCTCTCTATGTCGGGTTGATCGTCTTCTTCGCCTTCTTCTACACCGCGATCATCATCAATCCCGATGACGTGGCCGACAACCTGAAGCGCTCCGGTGGGTCCATCCCCGGTGTGCGGCCAGGCAAGAAGACGGCAGAGTTCATCGATCGCGTCCTCGGGCGCATCACGATGGTGGGCGCCCTCTACGTCGCCGGGATCTGCCTGGTGCCGGTGCTGCTCTCGATCTGGGCGCGGGTGCCGTTCTATTTCGGTGGGACGGCCTTGCTGATCGTGGTCGGCGTGAGCATGGATCTGATGGCTCAGATCGAAGCTCACCTGGTTTCCCGTCAATACGAGGGATTCGTCCAGGGTGCGCGAATGCGCGGGCGGTTGGGCCAATGACGGCTCGTCGCCTGCTACTTCTCGGCCCCCCCGGAGCTGGCAAGGGAACCCAAGCCGTGCGCCTGGCGGAGAAACTCGAAATTCCCCAGATTTCGACCGGTGAGATGCTGCGCGAGGCCGTCGCCGCAGGCTCCGAGGTGGGAGAAAAGGCCAAGGCGCATATGGACGCCGGTGGCCTCGTACCCGACAGTGTCGTGATCGGTGTGGCCGAGGAGCGCCTCGGTCAGCCCGACGCCGCGAGCGGGTTCATTCTCGACGGTTTCCCAAGGACCCGTGCCCAGGCCGAGGCCCTGGATGGGCTGCTTCCGAAGCTCGGATGCAAGCTCGAGTGCTGCATCGTCCTCACGGCCGATGCGGAGGAGTTGGTGAAGCGGCTTCTCAAGCGTTCCGAGATCGAGGGACGCTCCGATGACAACGAGGTTGCCATCCGAAACCGGATGACTCTTTACAACGAGAAGACCGCGCCGCTGATCGAGTATTACGATGAGAGGGATATTCTCGTCGAGGTCGATGGCCTCGGTGAGATCGACGAGGTGGCAGCGCGCGTCGCTGCCGCCCTCGAATAGGAGCCGAGATGAAAGTTCGGGCATCCGTCAAGAAGATGTGTGAAAAGTGCCGGATCATCCGGAGGCGCGGCGTAGTTCGCGTCATCTGTGAGAACCCGAAGCACAAGCAGCGACAGGGGTAGGGCATGGCACGAATCGCAGGCGTGGACCTTCCGCGCAACAAACAAATCGGAATTTCACTCACCTACATCTTCGGGATCGGCCGCAGCCTGGCTGCGGATATCTGTGAGAAGGCCGAGGTGAGCGCGAATACGAAGACCGATCATCTTGGTGAGGGCGAAGTGATCAAGCTTCGCGAGATCATCGAGCGGGACTACCAGGTCGAAGGTGATCTGCGGCGGGAGGTCTCCCAGAACATCAAGCTGCTGATGGATATCGGTTGCTATCGAGGCTTGCGCCATCGCCGGGGGCTTCCCGTGCGTGGCCAGAGGACCCATACCAACGCGCGTACCCGCAAGGGCCCGCGCAAGACAGTCGCAGGGAAGAAGAAGACCCTGACGAAGAAGTAGGACCATGGTGAAGAAGGGCTCGAAGAAGAAGGTCAAGAAGAACATCGCGACGGGTGTGGCTCACATCCAGTCGACGTTCAACAATACGATCATTACGATCACCGACCCGACCGGTGGGACCCTGGCGTGGGGAAGCGCCGGGCAGCACTACAAGGGATCGCGGAAGTCGACGCCCTTTGCGGCCCAGGTGGCTGCCGAGGATTGCGCCAAGCGTGCCATGGAGCATGGGGTTCGGACCCTTTCCGTGTACGTAAAGGGGCCGGGGGCTGGTCGCGAATCAGCACTTCGGGCCCTCCAGGCCGCCGGAATCCGCGTCAGCATGATCCGCGACGTCACCCCGGTTCCCCACAATGGTTGCCGCCCGCCCAAGCGGCGGCGGGTCTAGGAGACGCCATGGCAAGGTATCGAGGTTCAGTTTGCAGGCTGTGTCGCCGCGAGGGGACGAAGCTCTTCTTGAAGGGCGATCGCTGCTATAGCGAGCGCTGCTCCGTGGATCGGCGGGCCTATCCGCCCGGTCAGCACGGCCAGGGCCGGCCGCGTTTCTCGGATTACGGCGTTCAGCTGCGCGAGAAGCAGAAGGTGAAGCGGATGTATGGGCTGCTCGAAAAGCAGTTTGCTGCGACCGTTTACAAGGCCACCCAGATGAAGGGCAGGGCGGGTGAGAACCTGCTCGGGCTTCTGGAGCGACGCCTGGACAACGTGGTCTTCCGCATGGGTTTTGCCACGTCGCGGGCCGAAGCGCGCCAACTCGTGAAGCATGGCCACTTCCTCGTGAACGGGCGGAAGACGACGACGCCTTCCTTCCTCGTGAAGCCGGGGATGAAGATCGTCGTACGGGAGAAATCCCGAGAGGTCGCCCGGGTCGTGGGCGCTCTCGAGACCCTCGAGAGCCGCGCGGTTCCCGGGTGGCTCGAAATCGAGAAAGAACAATTCGTGGGCACGGTGACGGCGCTTCCGCAGCGTGAGGACATCACGCTTCCGATCGAAGAGCAGCTGATCGTCGAGCTCTACTCGCGCTACTAGCGCGGAGGGGGGAACCCAATGCAGCAAGAACTCATTACCCGGAACTGGCGTCAGCTCATCCGACCGCGGCGGCTGGATGCGGGCGATGCCCGTGAGCTGACCTACAACCGCTTCTCGTGCGAGCCCCTCGAACGCGGGTTCGGGCAGACGCTCGGCAACTCCCTGCGACGGGTCATGCTCTCGTCGCTCCAGGGTGCGGCCATCACCTCCGTGCGAATCACGGATGTCCTTCACGAGTTCTCGACGATTCCCGGAGTCGCCGAAGACGTGACGGACATCATCCTGAACCTGAAGGAGGTTCGGCTGCGGATGCACGCGGAGGGGACCAAGACCCTACGCGTCCGCAAGAGCGGTGAAGGCGTCCTCCTCGCGGGAGAGCTGGAATCCGCCGACCAGACCGTCGAGATCATGAATCCGGATCAAAAGATCTGCACGCTGACAGGCGAGGCGGATCTGGACCTGGAGTGCACGGTCGAGCTCGGCAAGGGCTACCGACGAGCGGAGAAGAACAAGCAAGAGGACATGCCGATCGGAACGATCCCGATCGACTCGATCTTCTCGCCGGTTCGAAAGGTCAACTACTCGGTGACTCCTGCCCGCGTGGGGCGTGAGACCGATTTCGACCGCCTGAACCTGGAGGTCTGGACCGATGGCTCACTCGAGCCGGCGGATGCCGTGGCCTACGGCGCCAAGATCCTGAAGGACCAGCTGGCGATCTTCATCAACTTCGAGGAGCCCGAAGAAACGACGGTCTCGGCGGCAGATGAGCCCGAGCCGCTGAATCCGAACCTGTTCCGGTCGGTGGACGAACTCGAACTCTCGGTTCGTTCGGCCAACTGCCTTCAGAACGCCAACATCCGCTACATCGGTGAGCTGGTGCAGCGCACCGAGGGCGAGATGCTGAAGACGAAGAACTTCGGCCGGAAGTCCTTGAACGAGATCAAGGAGGTTCTCGCCACCATGAATCTCGAGCTGGGCGGCATCGTTCTCGAGAACTACCCCTCCCGCAAGGAGCTCGATCAGCGGTCGCGAGACCGAGAGGCCTAACCGATGCGGCATCGCAAACGTCATGGAAAGCTCGGGCGCACCAGCGCCCACCGGAAGGCGCTCCTGCGCAACATGGTGACATCGCTCCTCGACCATGAGGTCGTGGAGACGACCGATACCAAGGCCAAGGAACTCCGGCGAATCGCGGACAAGATGATCACGCTTGGCAAACGGGGCGATCTCCACGCCCGTCGTCAGGCGCTCTCGGTCATTCGGGACAAGAAGATCACCGCCAAGGTCTTCGACGAGTTGGCAACTCGCTACGAGGCACGGGCCGGTGGTTACACCCGCGTCTTGAAGGTTCGCCAACGCGTCGGAGATGCTGCGCCGATGTCGCTCGTCGAGCTGGTCGATCGCAGCAGCTGACCGCTTTTCCGGAAGGAGAGGTGAGATGAGACGCCGCAGCGGGGCCTTGCTTCTCGGCCTGGGCATCGCAATCGGGGTCGTCTGGCTTCTCTCCGAAGCCCGGTTCCCGGCACCGGTCGAAGCCGGTCTGTCGGCTCCACTCTTCGAGCTGCAAGGGCTCGATGGCAAGGCGGTTGGCCTCGAGAGCCTGCGCGGCCAGGTGGTGCTCGTGAACTTCTGGGCAACCTGGTGCAAGCCCTGCGAGGACGAAATGCCCGCCATGGAGCGCCTCTATTCAGCGCTCCAATCGCGCGGCTTCGAACTCCTGGCCGTTTCGGTGGATGAGGGCGAAGAACCGGTTCGCGCGTTTCGTGATCTGCATGGCCTCACATTTCCCATCCTGATGGACTCCGAGAAGACCGCAGCGGCCGACTACCAGAGCTTCCGCTACCCGGAGAGCTTCCTGGTTGGCCGAGATGGTGTGCTGATCGAACGCTACATCGGGCCCCGGGAGTGGGACGCGCCCGCCTACGTGAGCCGGATCGAGCGTCTGCTCGACGAGGGCTAGCGGGGACGTTCCTTGCGAACTTGCGTTTCTCGGGCTGCGGGGGGACCCCGCATTCCGAGAAACGCAAGTTCGCAAGGAACGTCCCCGCTTCCGCTTCCCCCCAGGGCGATGGATCGGTATCCTCCCGCGGGGGGTAGGTGGTGCGACTGAGAACGCGACAGGCTTGGCTTGCGCCCGCGATCCTGGCCGCAGCCTGGCTCTTCGCCTGGCTGGATCCGGAGACGGGAATTCGTCGCTGGATCAGCCTGAGGGGCGATCTGGCCGCTGCTCATGGCCGCATTGCGAGCCTGGAGCAGGGGATCGAGGGCCTGGAGGCTCAGGCGGGTCGGCTCGAGGCGGCCCCCCTCGCCATCGAAGCCGCCATTCGCGAGGATCTGGGGCTCGCGAGGTCCGGGGACACGGTCGTGATCTTGCGCGACCGGCCAGAAGGCACGGTCCTGGGCCATCCGTAGGCCGATCCGCGGGCGTATTGCGCCTGGGGAACCGTGGCCGAGGAGACGATGCGGGAGCGATTGGCGGAGCAGATTCAGCTGGCCCTTGGTCGGCTGTTGGTGGCGGCAGGCGACGAGGCTGCCGTGCCGCCCGTTGTCGTGGATTCGCCCAGGCAGAAGGAGCATGGCGACTTCGCCTGCAACAGCGCCATGGTGTTGGCCAAGCGGCTGAAGCAGTCACCGCGCGAGATCGCGGCTGCCTTGATCGAAGAGCTGGGGGATGCCGACGGCCTGGTGGCTCGGGCGGAAGTCGCGGGGCCGGGCTTCGTGAACTTCTGGCTCGCCGGCGAACGCTGGCAGGCGATGCTCGGAGATCTGCTGCGGGCAGGAGATCGTTTCGGGCAGAGCGACGTTGGCAAGAACGTTCCGGTGCAAGTCGAGTTCGTATCCGCCAACCCGACCGGCCCGCTGAGCATCGGCCATGGCCGGCAGGCGATCCTGGGCGATTGCATTGCGCGCTTGCTCGACAACGCGGGCTACCAGGTGACGCGCGAGTACTACTTCAACAACGGCGGGCGTCAGATGCGCGTGCTCGGGGATTCGGTCCGGGCTCGGTATCTGGAACTCCTCGGTAGGGCGGCGCCGCCGGATCCGGGGGCGCTCTCGAACGAGGAAGTCGCATGGTCCGATGAGATCGGCGGCTTGCCCGTCGTGTTCCCTCGCGATGGCTATCAGGGCGGCTACATCGGGGAGATCGCCCAGGCGCTGATCGATTCCGATGGAGAAGCCCTTGTGGACGAAACGGGAGAGGGCCGGTTCAGGGAGACTGCGGAGGAGACGCTCTTTGCCGAGATTCGCGGGACGCTGGAATCCATCGGGATCCACTTCGACGTCTACTACAACGAGAACAGTCTCTACGAGGAAGGCAAGATCGAAGAGACGCTAGGTGCGTTGCGTGAGACAGGGCGGGTCTACGAGGACGAGGGTGCTACCTGGTTTCGCTATTCCGAACTCGGCCTGGATCGGGATCGTGTGCTCGTGAAGAGCAGTGGTGAACCCACGTATCTGCTCCCGGATATCGCCTACCACCGTGTGAAATTCGACCGGGGCTTCGAGACGGTGATCGACGTGCAGGGTGCGGATCATAAGGATCAGGGCCCGTTCGTGTGCGCGGCCATCCAGGCATTGGGGCATGACCCGGATCGCATCGAATTCGTATTCCATGAGTTCGTGACGCTCTCACGCGGGGGGAAGACGGTCAAACAATCGACCCGCAAAGCGACCTTCGTGACGGTCGACGAGCTGCTCGAGGACGTGGGCCTGGATGTGTTTCGACTCTTCATGGTCCAGCGGCGCCCCGAGAGCCACCTCGATTTCGATGTGGAGCTGGCTGAAGAGGAAGATTGGACGAAGAATCCGGCCTACTACCTCCAATATGCCCACGCCCGCACTCATGGCATCGAACGTCAGGCGCAGGCTCGCGGTATCCCGATGCCCGGCGTAGACGATGTCGAACCTGCCCGACTGGCCTTGCCAGAGGAGATCGAGCTGATCAAGAAGCTGGGTGAATTCCCCGAGGTTGCGCTTCGTGCTGCCGAAACCCGAGCACCTCATCACGTCGCCTACTACCTGCGCGAAGTCGCCGGATTGTGGAGCCCCTATGTGCAGGACAAGAAGGGCCACGTCATTCTCAGCGATGATGCTGGGCTCACGGCGGCTCGGCTCGGTCTCACCCTCGGTGTACGCATCGTGTTGGCGCGGGGCCTCGAGCTCCTCGGCATGAGTGCTCCGGAGCGAATGTGAGCGAGAACGAACGTCGACGAAAGAAGGATGAGGGCCCGGGTTGGTTCGCCACCCTGGGTGGTGCGGCTGTGTTGATCGTGTTGGGCTTCGGGGTCGGCCTGGTTGCCGGGGCTGCATGGGATGAACCGGAGCTGGTGATCGATCATTTCAGTGGACGAACGACGCCGGTTCCCGTGGTGGGAGACTCCGACGAGCCGCTGCGGCAACCACAGCGACCGACTGCGCCGCTCGGGGGTAGCGATGCCCAGCCCGTTCGTGCTGCACGACCGGATCGTCCTCAAGTGGCAGCGCCTTCTCCGCGGGAGGGGCAGCACGCGATCCAGGTCGGGGCCTTCGGCGATCGGGCCGCAGCGGACAGCCTCGCCCAGAAACTCGGCAAGGCGGGCTACGAGGTCTACATCATCGAGGATACGGGCGGGTCGGCCCGCTTCAAGGTGCGGGTGGGCCCGATGGAGGAACGCGCAGAAGCCGAGCGGCTTGCAGCGCGCTTGAAGACGGATCACCGCCTGCCCACCTGGGTGTTGACTCGGGATCCCCGATGAAATGCGGAATGCATCTGGCGTCCGGGGATCTCCGGTGACCCACGAAAGCCCTTTCGAATCCTGGGACGCACGATGACGGGTGGAAGCTGGTTCGTGACGGGCTCCGAGGGACAGCTCGGGTCGGCACTACGTGCCCAGCTCGGAGCTCGAGGCGATGTGTTTCACGGGCGGGATCTGGAGCTCGACGTGACCGATACGGACGCCGTCGAGACTGAGTTGAAGGGGCTCGCCGGAGGGCTTCCGAATGTGTTGGTCAATGCGGCGGCGCTGACCCACGTCGACCGCTGTGAGCAGGAACCCGACCTCGCTCACAAGGTAAATGCCTTGGCGCCAGCGGGGCTCGCGCGCCTCTGCAAGCGCTTGGGGATCCGCTTCGTTCACATCTCGACGGACTATGTCTTCGATGGGGACGCCGAGCATCCGATCGCCGAGGATGCGAGTCCTGCACCCCGCAGCGTGTATGGGAAAACAAAGTGGGACGGCGAAAAACTCGCCCTGGAGGAGGATCCGGGGTCGCTCATCCTGCGCACCAGTTGGGTGTTCGGGCGCGGCCGGAACTTCGTCGGGGCCGTACTCGGGCAAGCGGAGAAGGCCGCTGCAGAGGGCGGTGGGCTTCGTGTCGTGGATGATCAGACGGGCCGCCCGACCTGGGCGGAAGATCTGGCGACGGCAATTCTCTTTCTCGTCGATGCGGACGAGAACGGTATTTTTCATGTGACGAATGACGGCGAGGCCACCTGGTGGGACGTGGCTCGCGCTGCCCTCGATCTACGCGGCTTCCAAGCGGTTCCGATCGATCGTATCACCACCGAAACGCTGAACCTGCCGGCGCCGAGGCCACGCTACTCGGTGCTCGACTGCGGCAAAGCCCGTGCTGCCGGTGTGCCGATGCGGCCTTGGCGGGAGGCCCTGGCTGCCTATCTCGAGAGCCCGGACGCTCCCGCAACACGTGCGAAAGGAAGACCTCGATGACGGAATTTGGCAGGGTCCTGGTGACGGGAGGCGCTGGCTTCATTGGATCCCATCTCTCGCGGCGTTTGCTCGAAGAGGGTTGTGAGGTCATCATCTTCGACAACCTGTTGACCGGCAACATGGCCAATATTTCCGAGTTGTTGGGGCACCCGCGCTTCTCCTTCGAGCACTATGACGTCACCAACTATCTCCATGTCGATGGCGACCTCGACGCCATCCTGCATTTTGCCTCGCCCGCAAGCCCCAGGGATTTCGAGCGCCTGCCCATCCAGATCCTGAAGGTGGGATCGCTGGGCACGCACAAGGCCCTCGGCCTGGCCAAAGCGAAGAGCGCTCGATTCCTGCTGGCGAGCACCTCTGAGTGCTACGGCGATCCGGACGTGAGCCCGCAGCCCGAGACCTACTGGGGCAACGTGAACCCGGTGGGCATCCGTGGCGTCTACGACGAGGCGAAGCGCTTCGCCGAGGCGATGACCATGGCCTATCACCGCCACCATGGCGTCGAGACCCGCATCGTTCGCATCTTCAACACATTCGGTCCGCGCATGCGGATCGATGACGGACGCGCGATTCCCAACTTCTTTGCTCAGGCAATTCGCGGCGAGGACGTCACGGTCTACGGCGATGGCAGTCAGACGCGCTCGATCAACTATGTGAGCAATCTCGTCGAGGGCCTGTGGCGTTTGCTGGGATCGGACCATCCGACACCCGTGAATATCGGAAGTGAAGCCGAGATCTCGATGCTCGATCTCGCGAAGAAGATCATCGATCTCGTGGGGAGCTCTTCGAAGATCGTCCACCGTGAGCTGCCCCCGGATGATCCCAGGGTTCGTCGGCCGGATATCACAATCGCCCGAAAGGTGCTGGGCTGGGAGCCCGAGATCAGCCCCACTGAGGGGCTCGAGCGCACGCGCGACTACTTCGTGGAGGCGCTTTCGAAAGGCTGATGGACGCTTCCAAGATCCGGAACTTCTGCATCATCGCGCATATCGATCACGGCAAGAGCACCTTGGCGGATCGACTCCTCGACGCCACCGAGACGCTTGGCGCGCGTGAGAAGAGGGCCCAATTCCTCGACAAGATGGAGTTGGAGCAAGAGCGCGGCATCACCATCAAAGCCCAGACCGCGCGCATGTCCTACCGGGCCAAAGACGGGGAGGACTACATCCTCAACCTGATCGATACCCCCGGTCATGTGGATTTCTCCTACGAGGTGTCTCGCGCACTTCAAGCTTGTGAAGGCGCCGTGTTGGTCGTGGACGCGTCCCAGGGAATCGAGGCCCAGACCCTTGCGAATGCCTATATGGCGATCGAAGCGGATCTGGAGATCATTCCGATCGTCAACAAGATCGACCTGCCTGCCGCCGATCCGGAGGGCGCGGCTCAGGAAGTGGAGGACGTCATTGGCCTGGATGCGGCGGAGGTGCTTCCGATCTCCGCCAAGGAGGGAACGGGAGTCGACGAGTTGCTCGAGCGGATCGTGGCGAATGTTCCGCCGCCCCGAGGTGAACCTGAGGCTCCGCTCCGGGCATTGATCTTCGACGCCTGGTTCGATTCGTATGTGGGCGTGGCTGCCCTGGTACGGGTCGTGGATGGTGAGGTCAAGAAGGGCGGCCGGATCAAGCTCCGAGCCCAAGGGAGTGAGCATGATGTCCAGGAACTGCACATCATCGATCCTCACCCCCGCCGTGTGACGCGGCTTGGCGCGGGCGAAGTGGGTGTCGTGATCTGCGGCATCAAGAGCCTCGACGAAGTCAAGATCGGCGACACGATCGTTCCCGCAGAGACCCCGATGCCGGAAGCCCTGCCGGGTTTCCGCGAGGTGAAGCCGATGGTCTTCAGCGGGTTGTACCCGGTGGAGGCCGAGGATTATCACTCGCTCAAGGCTGCCTTGGAGAAGTTGCGGCTGAACGATTCTTCCTTCCACTATGAGCCCGAGACCAGCGCGGCACTTGGCTTCGGCTTTCGCTGTGGCTTCCTGGGCTTCCTCCACTGCGAGATCATTCAGGAGCGCCTCGAGCGAGAATACGATCTGAATCTGATCACCACGGCACCGACTGTGCGATACCGCGTCGAGAAGAAGGACGGTGAAACGATCGAGATCGAAACCCCCGCTGCGTTGCCGGACGTCATGGAGATCGCTGCGATCAACGAGCCGACGATTCTGGCCACGATCCATGTCCCCCAGGAGTACGTCGGCGCTGTCATGGCTCTTTGTCAGGAGCGTCGCGGAGCCCAACGGGATATGGCGGTACACGGCGGACGGGTTCAGATTCGCTACGAACTGCCCCTGGCCGAGGTCGTGGCCGACTTCCACGATCGCATCAAGAGCGCGACCCGCGGGTTCGGCTCCTATGACTACGATCTCGTCGGCTATTCGCCCGCTTCGCTCGTGAAGCTCGACATCCTCGTGAACGGAGAGCCGGTCGACGCACTCTCCTTGATCGTCCACCGTGACAAGGCCCACACCCGGGGTGCGGAACTGGCCCGGAAACTCAAGGAGTTCATCCCACGTCAGATGTTCGAGGTTGCCATTCAGGCGGCCATCGGCGCGAAAGTGGTGGCACGAACCACGGTAAAGGCCCTGCGCAAGAACGTGACGGCAAAGTGCTATGGCGGAGACATCTCGCGGAAGCGCAAGCTTCTCGAAAAGCAGAAAGCGGGAAAGCGTCGGATGAAGAGAGTCGGGTCCGTCGAGATCCCCCAGGAGGCGTTCCTGGCGGCGCTAAAGCTCGGAGATGACGCGTGAACGAGCGATCGGAAGCCAACACGGACGCCCCTGCCAAGCCCACTTTCATGGAGGAGCTGCCGACCCTGGTGGCGGCCGTCGCGGTCGCGCTCTTGATCCGGACCTTCTTGTTCCAGACCTTCTATGTCCCCTCGGACTCGATGTTCCCCACGCTTCTCGTCGGCGATCACGTCTTCGTGAACAAGTTCATCTTCGGGGCCCGGGTGCCGTTCACCGAGCTTCAGTTGCCCGGGTTCCGCGAGCCCGAGCGGGGTGAAGTCGTGGTTTTCGATCTCGCGCGGGGCGCGAATGGTGGGATCTTTCCCCTCGATCAGGCGAAGGGCGTGCGAACGGATGCATTCGTGAAGCGGTTGATCGGCCTGCCCGGCGATCGCATCTCGTTTCGCGATCAACGCCTGATCGTCAACGGCGAGCGGCTACCGGTGGAAGAAACAGGGCGGACGTTCAAAGATTCAACGGGACGCGCCTTCGACCTCAAGATCGAGACGCTCGGAACCTGCAGACACTACATTCTCGAGGACCCCGAATGGGGGCATCAGGACGTGGCCGAGTTCGAGGTGAAGCCGGGCCGCTTCTTCTTCATGGGCGACAACCGGGACAACTCTCACGACGGTCGCCGCTTCGGCACGGTCCGCAAACAGGAACTCGCTGGCCCGGCAGGCCTGCTGTACTGGTCGTGGAACTGGAACGGCGCCTGGCTCGAACTCCTGAACCCGCTTACCTGGATCCGCAACCTCACCTCCGAGACCCGTTGGGGCCGGATGGGCGGTTTTCATGAGTGCTTCGAAGCCGGCGAGGAGATGCCGCCTCCGCCCGAGAACGCGTCCGGGTAGCCCCAACGAACAGCGGAAAAGTCAACCAGCGGGGACGGGGTTTACAATTGACTTATCGGGAAGGGGCTCTGCCCCTTCCCGAT
>JAAETT010000175.1 GCA_024228115.1 bacterium | reverse complement strand
GAATCTCCCGCCACTCCTCGCTCGACCGCCTCACCTTCCCGTTCGCTTGCACCCGCATGCCGCCTCCTCCCGGATTGTCATGCGGTGGGTCTACATCTCGCCGGCGAGCCCGGGAAGAACGGCGATATCCGGCCGCTTACATCTTGCTGGCTCTCGCCCTCGTCCTACCGGCGGGCGCGACCCTGGCCGCGGATCCCGTCCATGACCTGGCCGGTATCTACGATGTCGTTGGTGAAACCATCATCGGCGAGACAGGCGTCCGCTTCGTCATGACCGGCAGCCTCGTCGTTCGCCAGAAGGGTCCGAACCTGGACATCTCGACCGAGGCTTCCGTCAAGCGAGTTGCGGGCGATGCCGGCCCCGCCAGTCTCAAGTTCATCACCCGCGGCGACTCGGTCCTGGTGGGCGACAAGATCGAGGGCGAGCTCGAGGTCCAGACGATCGTGGGCATGGTTCCCGGCGTGGACGTCTCGGTGCCCGGGATGACCAAGAAGACCGTCCCGACCTTCATTGCGAAATCGTCCGGTGTCGTCGTGGAGGAAGGAAAGCTTCACTTCGTGTTGACGTCGGGCACCGAAGTATTCGGGCCCGGTGCCGATCGCCGGACCACCATCGACGCTGTGCGGGTCGCCCGCAAGCCCTGGGAACTCAAGAAAAAGAAGAAGAAGTAGTCGTCGACGGAGCCGTGACGGGGGATTCGCACCTGCTCCGGGACCGTTAGGATCCGCGCGATGCCGAGAGCGCTTCGCAGAGGAACCCGGCTCGGCAAGTACCGCCTGGACCGAGCCATCGGGAAAGGCTCGTTCGGTGCGGTCTGGAAGGCTCGCGACACCGTCGAGGGCCGCTTCGTTGCGCTGAAGGTGGCGGACGCCGAGATGATCGAGGAGCACGGGCGGGCGGCCATCGAGCACGAGGCGCGGGTAGCGCGTCGTCTCGACCATCCGAACGTGCTCAAGGTCTACAACGCGGACTGGATCGATGGGCAATTCGTGTTGGCGACGGAGCTGGCCGAGCGCAGCCTTGCGGACTACATCGGTGCCCGCCGCTCTGGCCCCATCGCTCTCGGCGTGATTCGCGGCATCGCAGCGGGGCTGGCCCACGCCCACGAGCGCGGCGTTCTGCATCGGGACGTGAAGCCCGAGAACGTCATGATCTTCAAGGATCGACGCGCGGCCCTGGGTGACTTCGGAGTCTGGCGGCTCGCCAAGGGTGCGACCGCCACCTACACCGAGGCAGGCACTCTTGGCTACATGGCCCCCGAGCAGGCCTACGGCCGTCCTCGGCTCAGCTCTGACGTCTTCTCGGTCGGATTGATCGCCTACGAGCTCCTGACGGGAAAGATCCCGAGCTGGCCCTTCGAATGGCCACCGCCGAATGCGAAGAGCTTTCTCGCGAAGGTGCCGCCGGCTGTGCAACCGGTCCTTCGGAAAGCAGCCAGTTTTGACCCCAAGGGTCGCTACCCGGATGCCATGACCTTCCATGGCGCCCTTGAACGAGCATTCGACCGGGCCGAGCTGGCCTCCGCACCCCGGCAGCGAAAACGGCGACGGACGCAGACCCAGCTGCGTTCGCCGATGGTGATCGAAGCCGAGCACTTCCGCCGCCGCCACGGCGCGGCCCTCGGCATGCGCTATCGCTGCCATCGCTGCGACGGACCGATCGCGGAGGCGATGGCCTGGTGTCCCTGGTGCGGAAGCCCCGACAACTCGTTCCGCGAAATCACCCGCTATCCGCTCGTCTGCCCCGAGTGCGAACGAGGTGTCCGGGCCGAATGGACCGCCTGCCCCTGGTGCTACCCCGGCCGCTTGGAAGGAAACGGCCGAGATCCGCGGCCCGATGCATGCGCCGAACGTGCCTGCCCGAGGCGGGGCTGCGGCGGGGAGCTGCGCCTCTTCATGCGCTACTGCCCCGAGTGCAAGCAGAAGCCCAAGCGGCCCTGGTCCCACCCGGATCTTCCGGACCGCTGTCCGCGCTGCCGCTGGCCTGTCTCCAAGGCACATTGGCGCCACTGCCCCTGGTGCGGCCGGCGAGAAGCGAAAGCGGGATCCTTCTCGTAGCTAGGAAGTCAACGAGCGGGGACGGGGTTTACAATTGACTTGATTGGCAGCGGAGCCGCCAATCAAGTCAATTGTAAACCCCGTCCCCGCTCGTTGACTTTCCTAGGGGCGGAAGACGACCAGGGTGGCGTCGTCGGGCTTGGATGGGCCGCCGTGTTCGCCGAGCATCCGCTTTCGGCACGTCGTACGAATCGTTTCTACGCCTTGCTCCAGCGGCCCGGTTCGGATGGCGTCTACGATCTCCTGCTGTCTCAGGTTGTCGAGCACTCCATCCGTTGCGAGGAGCAGGGTGTCGCGGGGAGCCATCGTCACCGCGCTGCCGACTTCGATGCGCATGTCGGTCGTGCCCACTGCATTCGAGATCAAGTGCCGCTCGTCGTGTTGGAGTGCCTCTCGCTCGTCGAGCAGGCCGGCCTCCTGTGCGTAGCCGACCGGCGAATGGGCCACAGTCTGGAGCTTGATGCGCCCGCGTTGGCCCACCAACAGGATGGCCGCATCTCCGACGTGAAACGTACGCAGCTCCCGCCCGCGCACCTCAACCACCGCCAGGGTGGTGGCCGCGCCGGTGCCGCCGAGGGTGAGCTCCCGATTCGCGGCTTCGATGCCATCGAGGATCGGAGTGCGCAGGCTGTCTGCCGTCGGATCCGCCGCGAGCAGTGCATCCCACAGACATTCGAGCACCTTGCGCGAAGCGCTCTCGCCGGCTGGATGCCCACCGACCCCGTCGGCAACTGCGAGAATGCCGCCCGACCCGAGTGGGAACATGCCGGCTGCATCCTCGTTCAGTTCCCGGCCGGGAGCGGCTGATGTGAACAGGAAAGCGTTCCCGCCTGCGATGGCCAGCCGCTCTGTCTCCTCCAGGGATACGCCCGCAACGAGCCGGCCCTGGGGCGAGCTCGGCTCGGTCACGCGTCTCCGAGCCCCAACACCCGCTCCATGTCGTAGAGGCCAGGCCCGCGCTCACTCACCCAGGCCGCAGCACGAACCGCGCCGCGCGCGAAGTGGTCGCGGGTCATGGAGCGATGGGCAAGTTCGAGGCGCTCCCCCTGGCCGACGAGGTGGAGCGTGTGTTCGCCCGGGTTGTCGCCGCCGCGCAGGGTCTGGATACCGATTGCGCCTGTCGGTCGTGCGCCCGTGAGGCCTTCGCGCGAGAGCACCTGGTGATCGGCGAGCCGCTCGGCGCGGCCTTCCGCCACGGCGGCACCCAGGCGCAGGGCCGTACCGCTCGGTGCATCGACCTTCGCGGAATGATGCAGTTCGACGATCTCCGCATCGAAGCCGTCTCCGAGCAGACGGGCTGCTTCCCGGGCCAGGTGGAAGAGGACGTTCACCGCGACCGAGAAGTTCGCAGCCACGACCATCGGAACTTTCTCGGCCAGCGCTTCCAATTCAGCGCGTTGCTTCGCATCGAATCCGGTGGTTCCCACCACGCAGGCAACCCCACGGTCGCTGGCTGCCCGTACCACGTCGAGACTACCTGCCGGGTTGGCGAAAACGATTGCCACATCGCAACGCTCGAGTGCGGCGCCGGCATCGTCTTCGATGCAAACGCCCGGTGCGATTTCCTGGCCCAATCGGGGATGGCCCGGCGCCTCGAGCGCCGCACGTAGCGAAAGTGCCGGATGCCCCTCGAGGGCAGCCCGCACCCGCTCTCCCATCCGCCCAAGGGCGCCAACGACGAGAACGCGTCCACTCACAGGAGGCCGAATTCCTTCATGGCGACCTGCAGGCGTTCGCGATTCGGTGGCGTGATCGGTGTCAGCGGAAGGCGAAGCTCGTCGCTGCACAGCCCGCGTAGTGCGAGCGCCGTCTTCAACGGAATCGGATTCGTCTCACAGAAGAGCACGTCGAAGAGCGGCAGCAGGCGATAGAAGGTTTCCCTGGCGCGTTCGAGATCGCCTGTCTGATGCGCTCGCACCAGCTCTACCATGTCAGAAGGCGCCACGTTGGCCGCCGTGGAGATGACTCCCGATCCGCCCAACGTCATCATCGGAAGCGCGGCCCAATCGTCGCCTGAGAGCACGCTGAAATCATCCGGTGTCGCGGCGATCATGTGGGCGACCTGGTTGAGGTCTCCACAAGAATCCTTGACCGCCACGACCTGCTCGATTTCGGCAAGCCGGGCAAAGGTTTCGGGCAGGATATTCGACGCCGTGCGCCCGGGAATGTTGTAGACGACCAGCGGGAAGGCTGTTTCCGCGGCAATCGCCGCGTAATGTCGGAGAATGCCTTCCTGGGTGGGCTTGTTGTAGTACGGAGAGATCAGGAGCGCGCCGTCGGCGCCGGCTTCCTTGGCGTGGCGAGTGAGCTCGATGGCCTCCAAGGTGGAATTCGATCCGGTACCGGCCACGACCTGCACGCGGCCGCGCGCAGCTGCCACCACCACTTCGATCACCCGCCGGTGTTCGCCGTGGCTGAGCGTGGCGGATTCACCGGTCGAGCCGCAGGGTACGAGACCGTTCACTCCAGCGGCGATCTGGATCTCCACCAGCTCCTGGAGTGCACGCTCGTCCACCGCCCCATCCCGGAAGGGGGTGACCAGCGCTGTCAGCACACCTTCGAACATGCTCACCCCTTTGCCAATGCGGCCAGGTCGATCTCGCCGGCGAAGACGGTCGACGCCGGTCCCGTCATGAAGACACTGGTGGTTCCACCACCCCAGGAAACATCCAGTACGCCGCCGCGCAGCACAACGGCAACCTCGGGATCCACTCGGTCCTGGAGCATGAGGGCTACCGCAGCCGCGCAGGCGCCGCTGCCGCAAGCCAGTGTCTCGCCGGTTCCGCGTTCCCAGGTGCGTTGGAGGATGCGCGAGCGATCCTCGACCTGTACGAACTCGACGTTCACCCGGTTCGGAAACGCCGGGTGGTTCTCCACCAGTGGGCCCACCTTCTCGACCGGATACGCGTCGAGATCATCGACCCGTGTCACGCAATGGGGGTTGCCCATCGAGATCGCGGAGACCTCGAGCGATCGTTCGTCCACCTCGAGTGCTACGCCCAGGACCGGGCCCTCGCCCGCGGGATCGCCCAGGGTGGTCGGGATCTTGGCCGGCGCGAGGACCGGCGGTCCCATATCGACGGTTACGCGGCCTTCGCCGGCCCAGCGCGGAAGTACGACGCCGGAGAGTGTCTCTACCCGCACTTCGTTCGCCTCCGTGTGGCCAGCGTCGCGGAGGTATTTGAAGAAGCAGCGGATGCCGTTCGCGCACATTTCCACCTGGGAGCCATCCGCGTTGAAGATTTCCATCCGGAAATCTGCGCAGGCGCTGGGCCGCACGACCAGGAGCTGGTCGAAGCCAACGCCCGTGTGGCGGTCTCCCAAAGCAGCGGCGAGAGGCTCGAGCGGCGGAAGCTCCGCGCGAAGGCCGTCGAGCACGACGAAGTCGTTCCCGGCGCCGTGCATCTTCACGAACGGAGTGATGCTCACGGCGCAGGCGACTCCGCCGGGACTTCGGCCGGAGCCGCTTCCTCCGCGGTCGCCCCCCCTGGGGCCGGAGTCGCTTCGGGTGCGGGCTCCGGCGGGAGGTTGCGAACCGGAGGCCCGTATTTTCCGCAACCGAGCGTCAGGCCAAAGGCCAGAAGCAGTCCGAACCCGAGTTCACGCATTCTCACGCTTCCTTCTCCTGTTCCAGATCGAGCCTTGTTGCGGCCTCGGTCAGAGCCTCTTGAACCTGAGCGCGAGCGGTTCCGCCGGGAAGCGCCCGTTCTTCGAGCGCCCGTTCCAATGCCAACAGCTCGTCGGCCCCGGCGGGAAATGCCGGATGGAAGCTTCGCAGCGCCTCATGGGACAAGCCTCCCAGATCGAGATCGTTCGTCTCGCAATGGGCGACCAGTTTGCCGACCACCTCGTGAGCCTCGCGGAAAGGCACGTCCTCGCGTACCAGCGCCTCCGCCAGATCCGTGGCCAGCAGCATCGGATCACTGGCCGCATCGCGCATGCGCGATGCGTTCACGGTGAGCGTTGCCAACGTGCCCGCGCTCACCTCGAGGCAATCCCCCAACGTGCGCGCCGAGTCGAAGATCGGCTCCTTGTCTTCCTGGAGGTCCCGGTTGTAGGTGAGGGGCAGTCCCTTCAGTACCGTCAACAGGGTCACCAGGTTTCCGATCGCCCGGCCGCTCTTGCCACGTACCAGCTCCGGGACGTCCGGATTCTTCTTCTGGGGCATCAGGCTCGAGCCCGTCGAATACGCGTCGGCCAGGTTCACGAAGCCGAACTCACTCGTGGACCACAGCACCAGCTCATCGGCGAAGCGTGAGAGGTGCACCATGGTGATGGCCACCGCCGACAAGAATTCGAGCCCGCAGTCCCGCGATGCCACCGAATCCATGCTGTTCCGGGAGGGGCCCGTGAAGCCCAGGCTCTCCGCCGTATGGTCCCGATCGAGCGGCAGGGTGGAGCCCGCCAGCGCGCCGGAGCCAAGCGGCGCCCGGTCGAGCCGTGCGCGCAGGTCGCGGAAGCGCCCGGCGTCCCGGGTCCACATCTCGAAGTAGGCGAGCCAGTGATGGGCCAGCCGCACGGGCTGGGCCCGTTGCAGATGGGTGTAGCCAGGCAGCACTGTATCGACGTGCTCCCGGGCGCGTTCGAGCAGTACGCCACGCAGTTGGGCCAGCCCGGCTTCGGCGGCGGAAGCCGCATCGCGCAGGTAGAGCGTCAGATCTGTGGCGATCTGGTCGTTGCGGCTCCGGCCGGTGTGCAAGCGGCCCGCTGCGGGGCCGATGCGCTCCCGCAACGCGGACTCCACGTTCATGTGGATATCCTCGAGGGCATCGTCGAAGACGAAGTGGCCGGCTTCGATATCCGCTCCGATGCTCTCAAGCCCCTCCACGATGGCAGCGACGTCGGCCGGTTCGACCAGCCCTGTCTTGCCGAGCATGCGGGCGTGGGCGATCGAGCCGCGCAGATCGTACCGCGCAAGCGCCTGGTCGAACGCGACGGAGGCGCTAAAGCGTTCGACCGTGGGATCGGTTGCTTGCTGGAAGCGGCCACCCCAAAGCTTGGTCCGAGCCTGTTCATCCTTCCCTGACATAGAGAAACTCTCCGAAAAACCGGGCCGTTCCGCAACGGGTCCCTGGGCCCCGGCTGGCATGGACACCGGATCCTCTCAATGGGTACCGGCCTTCAGGATAGGCGGCTGGAATTTCACGGCCCGGCAGCGCTGGCGCAGGTGGAACCCGGGTCCTGCGGGCGGCCCCCAACGCCATGTGCGAGTTTCCCTCTCGGGGGTGAGCCGGTCCGGCCAGGCGCAAGTGTGCCCGGAGTCCAAGGCCGGCGCCTGGCTCATCGAGACGGGTGGACGGCCTCTCCAGTCGAGGATCGTGCGTGGCAGCAAGGCGGAAAAAGACAGGAAAAGCCGGGAAGCGTTCCGGCGGGGGCTCTCGAAGGAGGCCGGCGCCGCGCCGTAGGGGTCTCCGCTGGCGCCGCTGGGTCGGGGCCCTGTTGCTTCTGGTCAGCCTGGCCGGCGGATTCATGCTCGGGCGCATGGTCCGGGAGCTGGATCGCACGGTGGTCGCCCGTTTCGAGGGGCGACTGTTTCGGGTGCCGTCCCGGGTCCTCTCGGCACCCACGATTCTCTATCCCGGCCTCGATTGGAAGCGGGTTGGCCTGCGAGGGACCCTCGAGCGGCTTGGCTACCGGGAGATCGGCCGCGACGCCGACATTCCCGTGGGGCGCTTCCATTGGAGCCGCCGCGGTGTCCGGCTCCACCGGCGCGCCTTCGATCATCCGAGCAGGCCGGAACCCGCGCGGATGGTCAAGATCCGCTTCGCCGGCAACTCGATCGAGGAGCTGCGCGATGCACGGACTGGCCGCGAACTCGGCGCGCTCTTCCTGGAGCCCGAACTGGTGGGTGCCTACTACGGGCCCGATCACGAACAACGCGATCTGGTGCATGTAGGCGACGTTCCCCAGCACCTGCTCGATGCGGTGCTCGCCGTCGAGGATCAACGCTTCCACCAGCACCCGGGAATCGACATCCGGCGGATCGCCGGTGCCCTCGTCGCCAACCTTCGAGCCGGCGGGATTACCCAGGGTGGCAGCACCCTCACGCAGCAGCTGGTCAAGAATTTCTTCCTCACGCCGGCGCGAAGCTATGAGCGCAAGGCCCAGGAAGCCGTGATGGCCCTGCTACTGGAGGCTCGTTACGACAAGCAGGCGATCCTTGAGGCCTACCTGAATGAGATCTACCTCGGTCAGCGCGGCTCGACGGCCATCCACGGAGTGGGTGAAGCGTCGCGGCTCTATTTCGGGCAATCCGTGCGTCATCTCGAGCTGCACGAATCGGCGTTGATCGCGGCGATCATCCAGAGCCCCAACGGCCTGTCTCCCCACAGGCAGGTCGAGGGTGCCACACGGCGGCGAGATCTCGTCCTGCGGCTGATGCTCGACCAGGGCCGCATCGAAGGGGCGGCCTATCAGTTGGCTGCGGCCCGGCCGCTGAAGGTCGCCACGGTGACGCCGGAGCCGCGGGAGGCGAGGTTCTTTCTCGACGCCCTACGACGACAGTTGCCCGAGTTCTATGGTGCCACCACCCTGACCACCGAGGGTCTCGAGATCTATTCGAGCCTCGATCTCCGCTTGCAGCGGGCCGCCACCCAGGCGGTTCGAGAAGGGTTGGCCGCGCTGGAGGAGAAGCACCCCTCTCTTACCAAGGGCCCCGACAAGCTTCAGGCCTGCCTGGTCGCACTTCGCCCCCAGACGGGGGAGGTGGTCGCGATGGTGGGCGGGCGAAGCTACGCCGACAGCCAGTTCGATCGCTGCACCCAGGCACGCCGCCCGGCTGGGAGCGTTTTCAAGCCCTTCGTCTACGTGGCCGCGCTCGAGCCGGTCGGGGGGACTCCCCGGATCACGCTTGCGAGTCACCTCTCGGATGCGCCGCTCAGTGTGCCGACGACCACCGGGCCCTGGGAGCCGCGGAACTTCGATCGCAAGTTCCACGGCACGGTGCCGGTGCGCACGGCCCTGGAGCGCTCCTTCAATGTGGCGGCTGCGCGGCTCGGGCAGGACGTAGGTGTCGCCCGCATCGCGGAGGTTGCACATCGGTTGGGTGTCGAGAGTCCCCTGCCCGCAGTCCCCTCTCTGGCCATCGGCGCTGCGGATGTGTCGCCCCTCGAGATGGCGCGAGCCTACGCAACGCTCGCGAACCGCGGCGTGCGACCAGAGATCCGGACATTCGAAGATGTCGTCGACCCGCGGGGCGGAACCGTCGAACGCCAGGAGATCCGTTTCGAGCGCGTGCTCGACGCGGGCACGGCGTTTCTGGCGACGTCCTTGATGCAGGGCGTGGTGGACCGGGGTACGGCGGTTGCCTTGCGCCGGGCTGGGATCCAGGGGCCCGTCGCCGGAAAGACCGGGACCAGTGATGAGGAACGCGATGGATGGTTCATAGGCTTCACGCCGGAGCTGGTCGTGGCAGTATGGGTCGGCTTCGACCAACCACGGAGCATGGGTCTTTCGTCGAGCAAGGTCGCCGTGCCCTTGTGGGCGCTCTTCGTACGCGAGGCGACGGGAGGAAAGATCCGCGGACGTTTCGTCCCTCCGGGTGACGTGCTGAGTGTGGACGTGGATCCTGAGACCGGCGCGTTGGCTTTGAACGGTTGTCCTCAGCGAGAAGCCGAGTACTTCCTGCGGGGAACCGAGCCCTCTCGTACGTGTCCGGCGTGGGCACGTGCGCCGCAGGAAAGGGGTCGCGAGGGGGAACGGCGTGGGCAGAATCCCCGCGCTGTCATTCAGCGGCTCTTCGAACGATGGCTGGATCGTTTGTAGTGCGTAGAGGGTTCGCCGTGTTGCTTGCAGTCGCGTTGCTGCTCGGGTGCGCGGGGATGGGTCGCACCCCGCGGGTGGAGCCGTTCCGCATCTCCCAGATTGCGGGCGAGGGCGACGCAGCGCGCAAGGCGTCGACACGTCTCGTCCTGGGTGGCCTCGAAGCGGAGACAGCAGGAAATGCGAATAGGGGTCGCTCTCTATTCGAGCGGGCGCTGCAAGTCGACCCGAACAATCCCTACGCCTTTCTCGCGTTGGCCCGTAGTGCCTGCGCGGCCGGTGCCGCAGAGCGATGCGAGGATTTCTTGGAGCAAGCCGACGCCTTGATGCGGTTGGAGGATGCTCCGCCCGGCGCATTCGTTCACGTGGAGGGGCTGCGAGGTGCGCTGGGTTCTGCACAACAGCTCCGCTATGCCGAGGAGGCCTCTCCTGCAGTCTGGGGTGATGGTCTGCTCGACGCTCGAGAGCTGCGGTGATAGGTTTCTGCGCCCGATGACCCCGAAATTGAAGGTGTTTCTCGTCGCGCTCGCAGCGAGCCTGCCTCTCGACATAGTGAGCAAGCACTGGGTGGTGACGACGCTTGCCTACGGCGATCGAATCCCCGTGGTCGAAGAATTCTTCTACCTGACCCACGTGCGCAATCCCGGCGCGGCGTTCTCGATGTTCGCGACGGCGCCAGAGCCGTTCCGGCGCTGGTTCTTCCTGATTGCCACGTCGATTGCTCTCGTGCTGATCGTTTCCTTTTTTCGTCAGCTTGCCCCGAGGGATCGACTTTCAGGTTCTGCACTCGGGCTCATCCTCGGCGGGGCGCTCGGGAACCTGCTCGATCGCATTCGCTTCGGAGAGGTGATCGATTTTCTGCACTTCCGTCTTGGCACTGGCTATTCGTGGCCCGATTTCAACATTGCGGATTCGGCCATCGTGATTGGTGTAGGTCTCTTGATCCTCGAGCTGATTGCGAGCGAGGGCGCAGAGCGCGGCGCTCCCTCGGGGAGTGACGAAGACGGCGATGCGGCTTCTCATGCGGAGAACCATCCGTAGACACAGTTCGGTGTTCGCTTTGATCAAACAAGTGAGAAACTCATCGAATTCGCACTTCAACTTATTGACACGGGAACGTTGTCTCGACTACAAAGCTCGAGGCTCCGAAGTTCTCCTGTTGCTCCCGCCGCCGCCCCGAGCCTTTCTTTCCTGCCCGTCCCAGGCATCCCGCCGATGGTTGTGGCCGGCCATCTCGAGTGAGCGTTCTTGAAGTTCTTCATTGACACCGCGAACGTGAGCGACATCCGGGAGGCCGCAGGCATGGGGCTCCTCGATGGAGTCACCACCAATCCCAGCCTGCTCGCGAAGGAGTCCGGGAGCCCCACGGAGATCCTGCAGGAGATCACCAAGATCGTGGAGGGCCCGGTCAGCGCGGAAGTCACCGCCCTCGATCACGATGGCATGATCGCCGAGGCCACGGAGCTCGGGAAGATCGCGGACAACATCGTGATCAAGATCCCGATGACCCTCGAGGGTCTGAAGGCGCTCAAGACGCTGTCGTCTCAGGGCATCCAGACGAACTGCACGCTGATCTTCAGCGCACCCCAGGCGTTGATGGCGGCCAAGGCAGGGGCCACCTTCGCCTCACCCTTCGTCGGGCGACTCGACGATCTCGCGACCGACGGCATGGAGCTGATCCGGCAGATCTGCACGATCTACGAGAACTACGGCCTCGCGACGGAAGTTCTCGTCGCGAGCGTGCGCCATCCCATCCACGTCGTTGAAGCGGCCATGCTCGGCGCCCATGTGGTGACGATGCCGCCGAAGGTCATCGCCCAGCTGGTCAAGCATCCCTTGACCGACCGCGGTCTGGAGCAATTCCTGGCCGACTGGGAGAAAGTCAAGGACCGCTAGTAGCCAAAGCCTTTCCGGTGGCCCGACCACGGGCCGGAGTCCCCCCTCACCATGGCACCCCCCTCCACCAAGTTGCCGCGGCGTCCGAAGAGCGAATACGTGATCCAGACGGTCGTCAATGCTCTTCGCTTGCTCGAAACCTTTTCCGAGGTCGAAGAGCTGGGCGTTACCGATCTTTCACGGCGCCTCTCGCTGCACAAGAACAATGTGTTCAGGTTGCTCGCCACGCTCGAGGAGCGCGGATACGTCGAGCAACTGGAGGACACGGATCGCTACCGGCTCGGCTCGCGATGCCTCGAACTCGGTCATTCCTTCTCGCGCGGCCGAAGCCTGGCGCGTCACGGTCGAAGCGAGCTCGAACGTCTGGCCGAGATTGCGGGTGAGACCGCCCACCTTGGCGCCCTTCGGGATCTCCAGGTGACCCATCTGGACGGCGAGCAGCCGAATCAGCTGGTCCTGACCGGTCTGAGGGTCGGCCAGCGTCTTCCGCTGCACTGCACGGCGCTTGGCAAGGCGCTGCTGGCGACAGCCGGGGCGGACGTCTGGGAGCGCTTCGATCGGGAGTGCGCGGCCGATGGCGAACTCCCGCGACACACTCCGGGGACCATCACCGATCGGGACAAGTTCTTCGACCACCTGCAGTCCGTGGCCGGAGAGGGATTGGCCTTCGATGTGGAAGAATGCGCCGAGGGGATGCGCTGCGTTGCGGCTCCTGTCTACGACGCCGCCGGCCGCACGGTGGCTGCGCTCTCGATCTCCGCACCGGCGTTTCGCGTCAATGAGGAAGATCTACGCCAGCGACTCGCCCCCCTCGTCACGGATGCCGCAGAGCGCCTGACCGCTCGCCTCCGCTAGCCAGATCCAGCAGCGAGGAAGGAAGAACGTCCCCGCGCTAAGGTCCGCGCCCCAAGTCCCTGTTTCGTAACGATAAATGACTAGGAGTCAGCATCATGGACTTCACCCTCACCGACGAGCAGCTTGCTCTCCAAGAAATGGCGCGCCGGTTTGCCGAGGAAAAGATCAAGCCGATCGCGGCGGAATACGACCAGAGCGGCGACTTCCCCCATGAGATCATGAAGGAAGCCTGGGAGCTCGGACTCTCGTGCCTGTCGATCCCCTCGGAATTCGACGGGGTCGGCCTGGGCCTGCTCGATTCATGCATTGTCGTCGAGGAACTGGCCTGGGGCTGTTCCGGGATGGCCACCTCCATCATGGCCAACGATCTGGGTCTTACCCCGATCCTCGCCGGCGGCAGCGAAGAACAGAAGAAGGAATGGCTTGGGCGCCTCACGAGCACCCAGAAGTTCGAGCAGATCGCCTTCTGTCTGTCCGAACCCAATGCCGGCTCGGATGTCGCCGGGCTGCAGCTTCTCGCCGAAAAAGACGGCGATGACTACATCCTGAACGGTACGAAGTGCTGGATCACCAACGGTGGAGTGGCCGAGCTCTACACCGTCTTTGCCACCCTCGATCGCAGCTCGCGGCACAAAGGTATCTGCGCCTTCGTCATGCCCTCGGATCTGCCCGGCATCTCCCCCGGGAAGAAAGAGGACAAGATGGGGCAGCGGGCCAGCGACACCCGGGTGATCCATTTCGACAATGTCCGGGTTCCTGCCTCCCAGCTTCTCGGCGAGGAAGGCAAGGGCTTCAAGATCGCGATGCAGACTCTCGACACCACCCGGCCGTCGATCGGTGCCCTGGCCTGCGGCATCGCCCGCCGTGCCTTGGACGAAAGCCTCGCGTACGCCGCTGAGCGCAAGGCCTTCGGCTTCCCGATCTCGGGCTTCCAGGCCGTCCAGTTCATGCTGGCCGACATGGCCAAGGATCTGGAGGCGGCACGCCTGCTGACCCACCAAAGCGCCTGGATGATCGACCAGGGGATGCGCGCGTCGAAATTCTCGTCCTTCGCCAAGTGCTTCTCGACCGACGCCGCCATGAAGATCACCGTGGACGCGGTGCAGGTGTTCGGCGGAAACGGATACACGAAGGAGTATCCGGTGGAGAAATTGATGCGTGACGCGAAGCTGATGCAGATCTACGAGGGCACGAATCAGATCCAGCGTCTGGTGATCGCGCGCGAACTTCTCAAGGAGTAGACCCGACCCCCCCCGGAAATCTCCTAACACGGTGCAGCACAACAGTTTTCTCGCCTCGTAGCACTCCGTCAATTCTGCTACGATCGCGGGCCCGTTGCCCGGGGCCGGCCCGGTGCACCCCCCAGGGATCCACCCTCCCCGGATCCTGAGGACCTGCCTGTGATCACCAAAGAAGAGGCACTGCGCTACCACGCGGATGGGCGGCCGGGGAAGATCAAGCTCGTACCCACCAAGCCGTGCATCACCCAGAAGGACCTCTCTCTGGCGTACAGCCCCGGCGTAGCAGAGCCCTGCCGGGAGATCGCCAAGCACCCGGGGGATGTCTACAGCTACACGGCGAAGGGCAATCTGGTGGCTGTCATCTCGAATGGCAGCGCCGTGCTTGGGCTCGGAAACATCGGTCCCCTCGCGGCCAAGCCGGTCATGGAGGGCAAAGGGGTCCTGTTCAAGCGCTTCGCCGATATCGACGTTTTCGATATCGAGATCGACAGCCAGGATCCGCAGGAGATCATTCGCACCTGCCAGTTGATCGCCCCGACCTTCGGTGGGATCAACCTGGAGGACATTCGCTCACCAGAGTGCTTCGAGATCGAGCGCACGCTCATCGAGACCTGCGATATCCCGGTCTTTCACGACGATCAGCACGGCACCGCCCTGATTTCCGCAGCCGCCCTGCTGAACGCGCTCGAGATCCAGGGCAAGACGATCGACGCGGTGAAGGTCGTCTTCTCCGGCGCCGGCGCCGCCGGTATCGCCTGCGCGAAGCTCTACCGGGATCTCGGTGTGCGGCTGGAGAACATGCTCCTGCTCGATAGCCGAGGCGTCATCTATGACGGCCGCACGGACGGCATGAACCAACACAAGGCCGAATTCTCGCGACCCACCGACGCACGGACACTCGAAGACGCGATGAAGGGCGCCGATGTCTTCGTCGGCGTTTCCCAGGCCGGCCTCGTAACCCAGGAAATGGTGAAGTCGATGGCGGCGAAGCCGATCATCTTCGCCATGGCGAACCCGGATCCGGAGATCTCCCCGCCCGATGTCGAGGCCGTCCGCCAGGATGTGATCATGGCGACGGGGCGCTCCGACTATCCGAACCAGGTGAACAACGTGTTGGGGTTCCCGTTCATCTTCCGGGGCGCCCTCGACGTGCGAGCGACGCGCATCAACGAGGAGATGAAGAGGGCCGCAGTCAAGTCCCTGGCTGAGCTGGCGAAGCGGGGTGATGCGGTGCCTGAAGTGGTGAGGAATGCCTACCCGGGCGAGAACTTCGATTTTGGTCCGCAGTCCATCATTCCGAAGCCCTTCGACCCACGCGTTCTGCTCTACGTGGCGCCGGCCGTGGCTTCGGCAGCCATGGAAACCGGCGTGGCGCGCGCGCCCATCGATCTTGCGGTCTACGAGCGAGAGCTTCGTCAGCGTTTGGGGGAAGTCGCGAGCCTCTGAAGGGCTCCTGCAAGAAAATGGAAGCCTCCGCACCCAGCTACTCCCTCGACAACCCGTTTGCCGCAAGTGGTACCGAGACCGCCGTCGGCGGCGGAGCGTCCCATACCACGGGCGTGTACGACGCGGCTCTCGAACTCGGCGAAGAACTCGAAGCTCGCCCCCGTCGCGGTGGCGGCGTGGCCCGTGTGCGCGTGCAGCACGTGAAGAGCCGCATGACCGTGTTCGAGCGGCTCAAGGTAATGACCGACCGCGAGCCGAACCTGCTCTGGCACAACTGGGGCCCGGGGCTCGACGGTGCGGCGATCGTGACCGGCATCCTGGATCTGAACGGGCGCGATGTCGCGGTCTATGGCCACGATTTCACCCTGCGCGCTGGCTCGATGGACGCGACCAACGGCGACAAGCTGGCGCGCCTCATCTACATGGCCGGCGAGCGTGGCATCCCGCTGATCGGCATGAACGATTCAGCGGGCGCGTTCGTACCCGCCGGCGTCGGCGGGCTCGACGGCTACAGCGAGGCCTTCACGGCGCTGCGCAAGATCAGCGGCGTCGTGCCCAGCATCAGCTTGATGTTCGGCTACAACGCCGGCGGCGGCGCCTACCTGCCCCGCCAGGGCTCGTTCATGATCCAGTGCAACGACACCTTCATCGGCCTGACCGGGCCCGGTGTCGTGAAGAGCGCCATGGGCGAGGACGTGAGCGCCGACGACCTGGGCGGCCCCGGCGTCCACGGGCTGAACGGCGTCTGCGACGTCACCACCCAGGACGAGTTGGCGTCTCTCCGCACGGCGATCCGCCTGCTCGGCTACCTGCCCGACGACAACCGCTCGCTCTCTCCGTTCATGGAGACCTCCGACCCGGTGGATCGCTTCACCATGGAGGAGGACACCCTCTTCCGCCGCACATTCAACTCCCCAGCGGGGATGAACGCGCCTCTGGACATCACACTCTTCATCCAGCAGATCTGCGATCACGGCGAGTACTTCGAGCTCCAGCCCGAGCGGGCGCGAAACATGGTCACGGCCTTTGGCCGGATCGGCGGCTACGTGGTGGGCTTCGTCGCCAACAACTCGGCGGTGGCCTCGGGTCAGATCGACGTGGACGCGGCCCGCAAGGCCACGCGCTTCATCCGCTTCTGCAACGTCTACAATGTGCCCCTCATCTTCCTGGAGGACACCCCGGGCTTCCTGGTGGGCACGGAGCAGGAGAGCCGCGGCATCATCCTCGAAGGCCGCCACCTGCTCGACTCGATCATCGATGTTCGCGTTCCCTCTATGACGTTGATCATTCGCAACGCCTTCGGCGGGGCCTATGCGGCTTACAATTCCCACTACGTCGGTGCCGACATGGTGTTCGCGATGCCTCATGCACGTATTGCAGTGATGGGTTCTGGCGGCGGCACTGAGTTCGTCTACAAGGCTGAGATGCGAGAATTCGAGGCCGCCTACAAGAAGGCCGTGGCCGGCGGTGCCGACGAAGAGGAGGCCCTGGCCGAGCGCGATGCCGGCCTGGCCGGGTTGCGCGATCGGTACGAGGCCGAGCTGATGAATCCGAAGGAGGCGCTTTCGCTGGGCTCTGTTTCCCGGATCGTCCTGCCTGGAACCAGTCGTCGGGTGCTCGCCCAGAACCTGGCCTTCCTGATGCGCACCTATGCCCCGGCCCCGATGGCCGGGCCTCAGCGCGAGTTCGAGTAGACGCTCATGTTGGATCGCAAGCAGGAAATCCGTCCCTTCCACGAGAGTGAGAGTGAGAGCGAGTGGCTTCGCTCGTTCTCATTGGCGCACGTGAAGTGCCTCGTCGTCTGCCGCGGACCCGTGCGCAAGGAAGCCTTCGAGATCTTCGATCGCATGGGCATTCGCGAGTACGGCATGCTGCTTTCCGAGAAGGATTCGGTCGTCTACCCGCGCTGTCTGGCACCGGAGCTGCGCGGCCTGCGCTTCCCGGCCAACGTGCACCGCGTACCGGACTACATGGGCGTTGGGCAGGAAGAGAAGCTCGAGCGGATCGATGAGATCATCGAGATCGCCAAGGCCCACGGCTACACGCATATCTTCGCCGGCTACGGCTTCATGGCCGAGGATGCCGAGTTCATCTCGGCGCTCGAACGAGCGGGTGTCGGTTTCATCGGCCCGAGTTCCGAGGTCGTGCGGCGTGCGGGGGCGAAGGACGAGGCGAAGAAGCTTGCGCGTGGTCTCGGCAACGCGGTGATTCCCGGTGTGGACGATCTCTCCGCCCGTGCACTCGTCAGCAAGGTCGACGGCCAGGCTGGCCTCGAAGCGTTGGCGGCCGAGCACGGCCTCCCGTTCGACTGGAGCAACGACAAGACTCCGGAGGAAAATGCCGAGGCGCTCCTTCAGGAAGGTTACGCTGCGACCGTCGAGCTTGTGACGATCGCCGAACTGCAGAGCCAGGCGGAGCAGCTCGCCCGCGAGATCTGGAGCGACTACCCGAACCACCGCATCCGCTTCAAGCATATTGCGGGCGGTGGCGGCAAGGGTCAGCGCGTCGTACGAGCGCCCGAGGACGTCGCGGCCGCGGTGATGGACGTCCTCGCCGAGGTGAAGGTCGTCGAGGCCGGCTCGAACAGGAACTTCCTGATCGAGCTGAACATCGAGAGCACCCGTCACAACGAGATCCAGCTGATCGGGAATGGCCAATGGTGCGTTTCGCTGGGCGGTCGGGATTGCTCGGTGCAGATGCACGAGCAGAAGCTGCTCGAGGTATCGCTCACCCAGGAGCTACTCGATGCGGAGCTGAAGGAGGCGACGGGCCGCAAGGCGGAGATCCTTCGTGGGGACAAGGAAACCCTTGGCCGCATGGAAGACGAGGGTGCATCCTTCGGCGAAGCGTCGGGTCTCGATTCGGTTTCGACCTTCGAGTGCATCGTCGAGGGCTTCCATCATTTCTTCATGGAGATGAACACCCGCATCCAGGTAGAGCACGGTGTGACCGAGCTCGCCTATGCCTTGAAGTTCAGTCATCCGGATGACCCCTCTGAATCCTTCGTCATCGAAGAACTGATCGAGGCGATGGTGCTCTTGGCTGTCCACGGCCCCCGGGTGCCAAAGCCCGAGCGTGTGCCGCGCGCGGTTTCGGGCCTCGAAGTCCGGATCAATGCCACGAACGCGGCGCTCCAACCGCATGCGGGCGGCTTGATCCGCAGTTGGACGGAGGCCTCGCCGGGCGAGATTCGCTGGGACCAGGGCATCGGCACGCCGAACCCCGATACCGGCAGCTTCATCTGGTACAACCTGGCTGGCGCCTACGATTCCAACGTGGCCCTGGTGCTCACCGACGGCGAAACCCGGCGCGACAACTACGAGCGCATGGCTGAGGTGTTGCGCCGGATGGAGATTCGCGGCGAAGACGTTCAGACCAATCTTTCCGTGCACTACGGGTTGGTCCAATGGTTCCTTGGCAGGGGCGTCATGGCGGAGCCGAACACCGGCTTCATGCAGCCCTTCCTCGCGGCGGTTGGTGCACTTCAGCGGGTCGTGAACGATGTCGATCTCGACCTGGCTGCCCGCGAGCTTTCGAAGGCCCAGCAAGATGCCGAAGCCCGTGGGATCCTCGCCGCCAAACAGACGTTGTTGCTGCGGCCGCTCGTGGAGCTCCTGAGAGATCCCCACGGGCTGGCAGGTTTCCTGGGCCGCTTCGATGGCGAGCTGTGGCAGGCGGATGCCGACGGTGTGCGCTTCGAAGCCAATCCGATCCGTTTCCTGGACCGGCTCTATCACTACCTCGATATGGAAGAGCGTCCTGGCGCGTCACCCTCCGAGAAGATCTGGCAGCAGGATCAGGAGATCCTCACGGCTGCCTTGGCGTTCTACGCCGAGGTCGAGACGCGTACCGGTGCTTCGAGCTTCCAGGAGCTGGAATCGCTCTTCAGTGGGGACGAACAGAGTGCGCTTTCCGGGGGCGATCCTGCGCTCTGGAATGCGTGCATCGCTTCGCATCGGGGCTTCCAGGTCGGTCTCGAGATGTTGCTCCTCTTGCCTCGCATTGGGCAGCGCTCGGAGTTCCTCGACATTTCCATCGATGAGAGCCTCGTGCCTTCGTTCCCGGCGCGCTTTCTCGACGCCGACGAAAGCGCTCTCTGTACGCGCGCCCTTTCGCCGCCGCCCCGGGCGAGTGCAGACGAGATCGTTACACCGATGGGCGGCACCTACTACGCCCGCGAGGCGCCGCATCTTCCCCTGCTCGTCGATGAGGGTGATCACTTCGAGGAAGGTCAACCGCTCTTCGTCATCGAGGTGATGAAGATGTTCAACAAGGTGTTGGCGCCCTTCGCGGGTACCGTCACCAAGAACCTCATGGCCGATCAGGATGCCTCGGTCGTGGCAAAGGGTCAGACGATCTTCAAGATCGAGCCGGACGAGCGGATCGTGGAAGAGGCGCCGGAGACGGTCGCCGCCCGGGTTCGGGCCTCGACGCTCTCGCTCCTGGCGCTCGAGAGCTAGGCCGAGTCCGGCGATCTTCTCCAAGGTCCTCGTCGCCAATCGCGGAGAGATCGCTGTCCGCGTGATCAGGGCCTGCCGCGAACTCGGCATGGGAACCGTGGCCATCTTCTCGGCGGCCGATGCGGGCGCGCCGCATGTGCGCCTCGCCGACGAGGCGCATCCCTGTGGCCCCGCGCCGGCTCGGGAGTCCTATCTCGACGGTGAGCGCATCCTCCAACTCGCCAGGCATTGTGGCGCGGAGGCGATCCACCCCGGCTACGGCTTTCTCTCCGAAAACGCGGATTTCGCCGATGCATGCGTTGAGGCGGACCTCGTCTTCATCGGCCCCAGCAGCGACGTCATGCGCCGGATGGGTGACAAGGTGCAGGCGCGCCAGGCCATGCAGGCGGCCGGCGTGCCGATCGTTCCCGGCACCACGGAGCGACTGACGGACGATTCGATCGCTGCCCGGTGTGCGGAGATCGGCTACCCGGTGATGGTGAAGGCCAGCGCAGGTGGCGGCGGCAAGGGGCTTCGGTTGGTAGAAGACGCCGACGATCTGGCCAAGGCGCTGCCCCGGGCCCGCAGTGAATCGCAGAGCGCCTTTGGAGATGGGGGGCTCTATGTCGAGAAGTGGATGGAGAGGCCCCGGCACATCGAGATCCAGGTGCTGGCGGATGCCCATGGGAATACGTTGCATTGCTTCGAGCGGGAGTGCTCGATTCAACGGCGTCATCAGAAGGTGGTGGAGGAGGCACCGGCGCCGCACATGACGGAAGAGCTGCGCGCCCGCATGGGGGAGGCAGCCATCGCGGCGACGCGGGCGCTCGGCTACGAGAGCGTCGGCACGTTCGAGTTCCTGGTCGACGCGGACGACCAGTTCCATTTCCTCGAGATGAACACCCGCATCCAGGTGGAACACCCGATCACCGAGGCGATCACCGGGTTGGACCTCGTGAAGGAGATGATCCGCATTGCCGCTGGCGAGCCACTGACGATCCGCCAGCATGAGGTTGCCATCCACGGCCACGCGATCGAGGCGCGTATCTATGCGGAGAACCCGCAAAAGGGTTTCCTTCCATCGCCCGGACGGATCGAACACTGGCGCGAGCCAGAAGGGCCCGGTGTTCGTGTGGACAGTGGTGTCGAGGTGGGCACTCAAGTGACCATTCACTACGACCCGATGCTGGCCAAGCTGGTCGTGTGGGGGCGGGACCGATCCGAAGCTCTCGCCCGCCTTGCCCGAGCCGTGAAGGAGTTCGAGGTAGAAGGCATCCATACATCCCTGGCATTCCACCGACAGCTGGTCCAGCATCCGGTCTTCTTGCAGGGGCGCTACGACACGGGCTTCATCGGCGAGCACATGAAGCCGCCGAAGAGAAAAGAGAAGGTGAGATGACGCACAGGATGCTGCTCGATACGGATATCGGCTCCGACGTCGACGATGCAATTGCCATGGGCGTGCTCTTCTCGGCAAGAACGGAAATTGACCTCGTCGCCGTGACCACTGTCGCTGGCAATACCGAGGGTCGTGCCTGGGCCGCTGCGAGGATGCTAGGCCTGGCTGGATTCGAAGCTGTCGAGGTCTGCGTTGGCGCCCAGGAAGCCCTGGCCCGCAAGAAGCGCTTTGCCTGGCGCGACATCGAGATGAAGGACTATCCGGAAGGACCCGATGCCATCCGCTCCGACGAGCCTGCTGCGGAACGCATCGTGCGTGCAGCTCGCGAGGCACCCGGCATCGAGCTCGTCGCGATCGGCCCCCTGACGAATCTCGCCCACGCTCTGGCCCTCGATCCCAAATTGCCCTCGCGGGTTTCCCGCCTGACCGTCATGGGCGGCCACATTCGCGAGGTGCGGATCGGCTCGCATCTCTGCAAGCCGGGCATCGACTACAACCTCTGCTCGGATCCTGAAGCGGCGGTGATGGTGTTGGGTGCCGGCTTCCAGACCCGGCTCGTCAGCGCGGATGTCACGCTTCAGACGTGGATGCGTGAGCAGGATCTAGCGCGCCTGGCCGAGCGCTCCGGCCCTCTTCCGCGCGTTCTCGCCGATCAAATCCGTCGCTGGACCCCCTTCCAGCGGAAGATCTTCACCAGCATCGGCGGCACGCTCGCTGCGGACAATGTGGCCTTCCTTCACGATCCGCTGACGATCCTCTCCCTTTTCGACGCTTCCGCGCTTCATTTCGAGGAGCTTTGCGTCGTGCCGACCATCGAGAAGGGAATCCTGCGCACGATCGAGGTGCCCGCTGCGCTCGGCCTTGGCGCAGCCATGGAGGTGGCGACGGCGGTGGATGCCTCCGCTGCAAGGGACGCCATCGTTGAGCGGTTGCTCGAGATCTAGGGCAGTCCATTCCCCTCGTCGTCCGTCTCCATCGGAAGCTCGGGGTCGCGGGACCATTCGTTCAGCGATCCGTCGTAGACGCCGACGTTCGGATGGCCGAGCCGGCGCAAGGCGAATCCGTTCAGCGTCGCAGCGATTCCGCCACCGCAGTAGCTGATTACGCGTTCTCTTTCGAGTGCGCCTACCGGTCGAAAGTGCTCGCGTAGCTCGGAATCGCTGCGCAGCGTACCGGTCTCCGGGTCGACCACACCGGTGAACGGTGCGTTGTCGCTTCCGGCGATCCTGCCGGGGCGGCTATAGCCCATCTCGACCTGGCCAGTGTGCAGGCTTCGAGGCAGGGAATTGAGTGTGCAGACCGCGCCGCTTCCGATTGCGGCTCGAACCTCATTCTTCGTTGCCCACCAGGATTCGTCGGGCCTGACCGACGGGCGCGTGGGCGGGTATCCGCAGGGGTCCGTGGAAATCGGGTGCCCTTCGGCTTTCCACTTTGTGAAACCGCCGTTCAGCAGCGCGACATTCTCGAGCCCGGCCGCCCGCAAGAGCCACCAGAGCCGCGTTGCCCACATCGTGTTTTCGGAGGCTGCAGCGTAGACGACGACGCGGGAGTCTTCGCCGATCCCGAGTTGCCCCAGAGTTTCTTCGAGACGTCCGGTCGAGGGCCGTGTGTAAGGAAGGTTGGAATCCGGATCGGAGAGTTCGCCAAGCAGATCCACGAAACGCGACCCCGGAATGTGTCCGGCCTCCCAGTCGGCACGGCCGCTGAGGCCGCTCTCGCCCGTGGCGAAGTGAACGGTTGCATCGAAGATCCGTAGGCGGGGATCTTCGAGCGCCAGTTCCAGCTCGTGGGTGTCGATCAGGCTGTCCACGCCCCGAGTCTACTCTCCATGGGCCACTTCCGGGCGCCACCCGGGTACCAGTTGCCGATAGGCGCTTTTGCTCGCCAAGGCTCCAGATCTGGGCAATCATCGAAGCGTGACGGCAAGTTCCAATTCCCGGGACGCGCCTGCTGCGGCGCCTGAGCAAGACAGCTCGACTTACGCTGAAATCGAGTCTCTCTACCGCAACTCCCCGGTGGGCCTCAGCTTTGTCGATTGCGACCTTCGCTATTTGTGCGTCAATCAGGCCCTCGCGGATATGAATGGCTACTCCATCGAGGAGATGATCGGCAGGAGTTACCGCGATCTCTCTCCGGAGACCGCCGATGCCGCCGAGCCCTTCCTGCGCGAATTGATGGAGCGCGGGATGCCGATTCGCAACCTGGAGGTTCGCTCGCGCCCGCCGTCCGATCCGACGGCCGAGCACGTCTATCTGTTGAGTATGGATGTGGTTCGAGACGAGACCGGCGAGGTGATCGGGCACGTCTCGGCCATCCAGGATGTGACGGAGCTGCGCGAGGCGGAGAAGACGGCAGCTCAGCGCCTGAAGGAACTCGAACTCCTGTACGCGCATTCGGCGGTTGGATTGTGTTTCATGGACGCAAGCTTGAACGTCATTCACATCAATCCCATGTTCGCGAGGTTGGGTCGCATACCCATCGCAGACCAGGTAGGCGCGAATGTCGAGGAACTCCTTCCGGATGATCTCCGGACTCAACTCATTCCGCAGCTCCGTCATGTGGCTCGCAGCGAAAGTTCCTCCGCAACGCTCGAGATCCGTGGGCGTCCTGCGGGTGGGGGGCCCGGAGATTGCACCTGGCTCGCGCAGACACACCCGGAGCGTTCTGCGGACGGGAGGGTGAGTGGGATCGTCACCGTCCTGCAGGACATCACCTTGTTGGCGCAGGGTCGCCGTGAGATCCAGGCCGAGCGCGACCGCCTGGTCGAAGCCCAGCACGTGGCGAGGTTCGGAAGCTATGAGTGGGACCTCATCGGAGGCGACGTCTGGTGGTCGCCCGAGCTCTACGAGATCTTCGATGAGAGCCACACGTACCCACCGTCGTACGAGGGATTCTTCGAGCGCGTTCACCCCGTGGACCGTCAGAAGGTTCGCGAGCAGCTCGATCAGACCCTCACCGGCGAGGGCACCCGGTGGGTGACGTTCCGCATCGTTCGTTCCGATGCGTCCGAGCGGATGCTGTTTACGGCGGCTCGCGTCGAGCGCAACGAAAGCGGCATTCCCGCGCGCCTGGTCGGGACATGCCAGGACGTGACGGAGTTCGATTCAATCGGCACCGATCGAGACGACCCCTCTTCTTCCTAGCATGGCATCCCGCAGGAATCGTCCGAACGGATCGCGTTTCCGTCGGCCCGCCCAGCTCTCTCGTTCCTCGGGGATGGTTGGCGTCTCAGGCCGCGTCTTTGTTCCGTCGGGGAGCGAACAGGTACGCCACGACGACACCCAGCAGGTAGAGGACGATCAGCGGTACGGCGAGGAGCACCTGGCTCACGATGTCCGGGGGCGTCAGCACCGCTGCGAAAACGAACGAGACCAGCACGGCGTATTTGAGCCCGCCAATCAGCTGGCTCGGGTCGACGATGCCGGCAGCCGAGACGAAGAACACGACGACGGGCATTTCGAAGCCCGTTCCGAAAGCCAGCAGCAGGCGGGTCGTGAGAGAGAAGACTTCCTTCATCGTCCAGGCGGATTCGACGAAGTCGCTACTGAAGCCCGCGAAGAACTCGTAGACGAGTGGGAAGACGGCGAAGTAGCCGAATGCACCACCGCCGGCGAAGAGCAGGGTGGAGCAGACGACGAAGGGCAGCGCGACCTTCTTCTCCGAGGGGTAGAGGCCCGGCGCGATGAATGCCCAGATCTGCCAGAAGATCACGGGCAACGCGAACACGAAGCCCGCCAACAATGCGCTCTTCAGATAGGTGAAGAAGATCTCGGTCGGCGCGATGGCCTGGAGCTTGCCGCCGTCGCCCAGGGCCTGGGTCGCGGGCTCGAGCAGAATGCTGAAGATCTGCTCGCTGAAATTCCAGGCGCCGGCAAAGCCGAGCGCCCAGGCGAGCAGGATCTTGAAGAGCCGTCCGCGGAGCTCCGCAAGATGCTCGGTAAGCGGGAGAGCCTCATCCATTGTTGGAGGAAATCTCACCCATCCTTCGGGTTCGCGTCATCGCTCTCGGGCACCGGAGCGGCGGCCGTCTCGGGCGCGGCGGCTTCGATCTCGGGGGCCTCGGCCTTCGGCACTTCGGGAGGCGCCTCCGCAGTCGATTTCGCCGGGACGGGCGGCGGAGGCTTGATGGCCTCGCGGGTCTCGTTCTCGGTTTCCATCAGGCTCTGCCGGATATCCGTGGAAGCGCGGCGGAACTCGTTCAGGCCTCGTCCCAGGCTGCGAGCCAGTTCCGGGAGCTTGGCCGGGCCGAAGACGAGCAGCGCCACCACCAGGATGACGATGAGCTCGGGCATGCCGATTCCAAACATGGGTCAGGAGGATAGCCGTTGGCGCGGGGCGGAGCCCTACTCGGCGTCGGGGCCGAGGATCCTCGTCAACGGGTCGGCTCGTGCCGTTCACGGTCGAGCAAGGCGATCCCGACCCAACGCCCACCGTTCTCCGCCGGGCGCGTCCAGGCGACCCGTCCGATCCGTTCGATTTCCGGCTCTCCATCCACTCCACGCGGAATCAATCGCAGCAGGGCACCGACCGGCTCGGAGCCCTCGATCCGGACACATAGCCCCGAAGCGGAGACGTCGCGGGTGAACGCGGTCTTCAACTGCGGCTCGGTACAGACACGGGGAAACCGGCAGTACTGGACGGCCTTCACCCGATCCTCTCGAATCTCAGGGCTCTGGTTCGGGCTCATGCCGCCGCGTCCTCCCGGTGATTGGTGGATTCGGCCAACACCTGGAGCGGCACCTCCGAGGTGTCATGGAGCGCGAGGAACTCGTCGGCGAGGGTCGGATCGAACTGCACGCCCGCGTAGCGTTCGATCTCGAGCCGCACGACTTCGGGAGCCAGGGCGTCGCGGTAGGGGCGATCGCAGGACATGGCATCGAACGCATCGGCGATGGCGACGATGCGGGCCGACAGCGGAATCTGTTCGCCGAACAGGCCGTCGCCGTAACCCCGACCGTCCCACCATTCGTGGTGGTGCTTGATCGCAGCGACGATATCGGTGGGGACATTCAGGGGCGCGACCAGCTTTGCACCGATCTCCGGGTGCTTCTCCAGCGCCGCACGCTCCTTCGGGTCGAGCGCGCCGGGCCGTGTCAGGAGCTCGGTGGGAACGCCTATCTTGCCGACATCATGGAGGAATCCGGCTATGCGAACGTGTTCGACAAGTTCACTCGACAGCTTCAAACGGTCTGCGAGCATGCCGGCATAGAAGCCGGTGCGTCGCGCATGGCCGCGCAAGAAACCGCTCTGATTCTCGACCGTGTCCGCCAGGACTTCGAGGCATTCGAGTGAGCGGGTCAAGTTGTCAGCGACGCGAGACTCTCCCTCTGTTGGATCCAGAAGCGCACCGATGCGCTGTCCGATTCGAGGGTCCTGGCTGGCCTGATCCAAGATGGATTCGATCTGATCCTGGTAGCCGATCGTCTCGCCCAGAGAAGAGAGGAAGCCCACCAACCGGGTGCGTCCCCGGCGGCGGGAGAGGCAGCGAAAGACCGCCGCGCTCACCTGGACCACATCGAACGGCTTCTGCAGGTAGTCAGCGACTCCATAGCGGATGGCGCGGGTGGCGTTCTCCAGTGAGCCGTGGCCCGTGATGATCACCACCTCGACTTCCGGGAACTCCTGGCGCATCAGTCGCATCAGCTCCTCGCCGTGGATTCCCGGCATGCTGAGATCCAGGGTCACCAGGTCGACCGGCTGACTGCGCAGCAGTTGCAGTGCCTCGGAGCCATTTCTCGCCACCAGCACCTCGTAATTCGGCTGGAGGATCATCCGGAGCGATTCCTGGGGGCCCCGTTCGTCATCAACGACGAGCACGACTTCGCGATCGGGTTTCGGGGCGGGCCGGAGAAGGGTCTTGGGCGGGTTCACGGGGGAGTTCCTTATCAAGGGCCGTGCCAGTTCGAGCCGGATCGCGAAACCCGCCTCAACTACACGGAAAACCATGAGTTTCTCCGGTCTTGGCCCCGCAGGGGAAGTTCCCGGAATCTCGCTGGGCCGTTCCATCTGGTTCACCCGATGCGCGGGTCCACAGCCAATCCCGCGCCAAGCCAACGGAAACCCAGATCGTTCCATCTGGAACGCAATCCGGCGTTTGCACCCGCGAAAATGCATGCCAAGCGCTGCTCATCTGCCGGTCAAGGCGGTCGGTCCGCAAGCCGATCCGATGGGAATGCGCCCCGCCCTGGTTCTCCTTGCCCTGGTCGTCTTGGCCAGTGCTGCCACTGCGGAGATCTATCGCTGGACCGATGCTCAGGGCCAGATCCACTTCACCCAGGATCTCTCCCAGGTTCCCGTGGGACAACGCCCCTCGGCCAGGACAGAGGCGGATGCCGCTGCGCCGAGCCGCGTGCAGACCTATTCGAAGGGGGCACCGGCTGCATCGCACCGGAGAGCGCGCAAACCGTCAGGTCGAGGGCTCGTCCACATTCGATACGAGCAGCAGCAAGGCGCAATGATGGTGATGGTACGGTTGAACGACCGGGTCACGGCGCCGTTCGTCGTGGATACCGGTGCCAGCGATGTCACGATTCCCGCTTCGGTCGCGCGAAGTGCAGGTATCCTCGTCGGCCCTGATACCCCGACCGCGCTCTACCAGACGGCCAACGGCGTGGTGAGTCATCCGATCGTCAACCTCGATTCGGTGCAAGTGGGCGACGCCCGTGTCGAAGGGGTTCGAGGGTCGATCAGCGACAGCATGCAGATCGGGCTGCTCGGCGGAACCTTCTTCAATAATTTCACCTTCCAGATCGATCCCGGCGCCCAGGTGATCAGCCTGCGGCCCAACGACCGGGTTCGTGGCGGTGTGAGTGAAACCCAGTGGCGGGGCCGTTTCGCCGAACTGAACGGCAAGATCGAGACCCTCGAGGCCTACATCGCCGACAACCATTTCTTCCGCGAGAGCCGACGCGAAGAGCTGGCCCAGCGCCTGGCCGCGCTTGAAGACTCGCTCGAGGAGCTCGACGTCGCGGCCGATCGTGCCGGGGTTCCCCAGGGCTGGAGGGATGGATGAGCGTCTACCGTACGCTAGGCATGCTGGCGTTGCTGACGGGGCTGGCTCTTGCAAGCCCCGCGAACACCGAGATCTACCGCTGCACCGGCCCGGACGGAACCGTGCGGTTCACCGGAGACGCCTCCCAATGTCCCGGCGCAAAGAAGCACGAGTCCAAGCGCGAGATCCAAGCCATTCCAGCGCCCGCATCGGGCCGTTCGCGAAGGGTTCCCGCGGCCAGGGCCGAGACCGCCGCGACCGAGGATGCCAACGCTGCCCGCTGGCGGGGTAAGAAACTCCAAGCGCAGCAGCAGCTCGCTGCCCTCGAAGCCCGCCTGCCCGGATTGAAGAAGGCCATTGGCTGGTGCAATCGCGGCAGCACGCTCTACAGGACCGACGATCTCGGTCGCCGCCGCACGATCAAGTGCGAAGACGTCCAGGGAGAATTCGAGCAACTCGAACAAGCCCACGACCAGGTATCCCAATACCTCGCCGAAGGCCTCGAAGAAGAATGCCGCCGTTCCGGCTGCCTACCAGGCTGGATCCGCTAGCAACAAGTCAACCGGCGGGGACGGGGTTTACAATTGACTTTTCTCCGAAAAGTCAATTGTAAACCCCGTCCCCGCCGGTTGACTTGTTCTTGGTCAGGCCGTGTTTGTCCATTTTGATCTTGAGGAGGCGGCGGGTCAGGCCTAGTGCTTCGGCGGCGCGCGTCTGGTTCCAGTCGTTGCGGTCGAGGGCTTCTCGAAGCAACTCCTGCTCGAAGCTGGCGACGGTGTTTTCGAGGGAGAGCTGACCGCTCTGGAGCCGTTCTCGAAGCGTTTCCGTATGGGCGCCGCGAGCCAGCGCTTCCGGCAGGTCTTCTCGTTGCAGGACTTCGCCGTCGCAGAGGGTCACGGCGCGCTCGATGACGTTCTCGAGTTCGCGGACGTTTCCGGGCCAGCGGTGACGCTCGAGTGCGAGCTGGGCATCCCGTTCGATGCGCGCCGGGCCGCGACCATCGCGCTCGCGTGCGGTCTTGAGGAAGCGCTCGGCGAGGAGCTTGACGTCTTCGCGACGCTCGCGAAGGGGCGGCAACACCAGGGGCACGACGTGGATGCGGTAGTAGAGGTCTTCGCGGAAGCGTCCCTCCTGAACTTCGCGTTCGAGGTTCCGGTTCGTGGCCGCGAGGATGCGCGCATCGACTTCGATCGTCTGGCTTCCGCCCACGCGCTCGATCACCCGCTCCTGCAGGGCGCGCAGCAGCTTGGCCTGAGGGCCGGGAGCGAGTTCGCCGATTTCGTCGAGGAAGAGTGTTCCACCCGAAGCGGCTTCGAACTTGCCGATACGCCGATCTCTGGCGTCGGTGAACGCGCCGCGCTCATGACCGAAGAGTTCGCTTTCCATCAACGTGTCAGGAATGGCTGCGCAATTCACGGGTACGAAAGGACCGCTCGCCCGCGGTGAGAGATCGTGCAAGGCTCGCGCGGCAAGCTCTTTCCCCGTGCCGCTCTCGCCTTCGATGAGCACGGTCGCGGGCGAACGCGCCAGACGTTCGATGCTACGAAATACTTCTCGCATGGCATCGCTGCGCCCGATCAGATCGCCGATCCGGGTGCGTTGATCGAGTTCATCGGTCAGCCGCACGACCTCGCGTTCGAGTGCGCGATGTTGGAGCAGTTGGCGCACCTTGATGCGCAGGGCGTCGATTTCGTAGGGCTTGGTCACATAGTCGGCTGCGCCGAGCTTCATGGCCTCGACTGCCGTCGTCACCGTCTTGGTCGCCGTCAGTACGACGACCGGTGGTGCGCCTGCCTGCTCCGATAGCTCTTCCAGGAAGGCCAGCCCGCTCTTGCCGGGCATGACCAGATCGAGCAGCACCAGGTCCATCGGAAGCTCGGCCATGGCGCGCAGGCCGGCGTCCGCGCCGTCCGCCGTCACCACCTCGCATTCGTCCTTCAGCAGCATGCGCAAGGATTCGCGGACGCCTGTCTCATCATCGACGACCAGCACGCGGGGCATGCCCTGAAGCTAGCGGTTGGCGGCCGTCCCGGGCGCCGGGCGCCCGATCATCAATCCGATGGCTTGGCGGGTGCCGGAAGCTCGATCGTCACCACGGTTTCTTCGCCCCGGCCCGCATCGATGTCCAGCGTGCCCGCCCCGCGCGCCAACGCAGCTTTGGCCAGCCACAGGCATAGAGAATGGCGTGCGGCGGAGAGTTCGCCGCTAGCGATGCCGTCGTGGTAGCGGAACAGGATGCGCAGGCTCGTCTTGCCATCATTGCCTCGGTGATGGCGGGAGGCCAGGTAGAGATCTGCCCGTTCCGAACTCTGGCGCACGATCCGGTCGAGCAGGCACTCGAGCACGAATACGAGCGCATCTTCGTCGACGATGGCCATCGGGAGGTCGCCCTCGAGCTCACGTAGCACCAACAGGCGCCGCTTCTGGATCGCCTCTCGTCGCTGCGCGAGCATGCGATCCAGCAATGCGGTCACGTCGAGGGGCGCCGGCTGGGGCGCGCGAAGCTCGGCGAAGCGCGTCAGGCGCCCAAGATGGTCTCGAAGCCGTTCGACATCGGCCTGCACCTCCTGGTGATAACGGCCCCGGAACTCCGGGTCGGCGAAGCGCTCGGGCAACAGCTGGGCCGAGGTATGAATCGAAACCAGCGGGTTCCGCAGTTCATGGGCGAGACAATCGATCAGGCCCTGGAGATCCTCAGGCGGCTCCCCTGAATCAGAGGAGGAGGAAGCGGGTTCGAGGTTCGAAGGTTGGGAAGCGGGCGGTTCGACCTTTGGGAGCGGGAGCGGTTCGTTCACGTGCTCAGGAGCCGTCGGCATCCGCGGGGGTGGGCCCAGTCGCTCGGATACGTGCTCGGCCTCGACGGTCGGGCCAACGACGCTGGAAAGCAGCCGCAACACCACGGCTTCGAGCTCCCGCAGGTTTCCGGGCCAAGGCTGAGCGGCGAGGAGTTGCACTGCCGGCTCGGAGAAGCGTCGCTCGAGCCCGCGGTCGTTGGCCCACTGCTTCGCTGTTTCCCGCACGAACGTGGGCACCGAATTGCCGCGATCCCGAAGGGGAGGAAGATGGACTTCGAGGGCCGCGAGGCCGTCGACGAGGTCCGGCAAGAGCGCACCATGCTCGGAAACCAGAGCGATCCAGCGGACCGAATCCGGCGGGACGGGAGCACCCGGAGTTCCGAGTTCCACCCAGCCAAGCAGTTCGCGTTGGGTCGCGGGGCCCACCCGGTCGAGATCCTCCAGACAGAGGGTGAGGCTGCGTGCCTCTCCGGCGGTGAGAATCCGGGTGGCCAAGCCGGCGGCATCCGTCGTTTCATCACAGGCCAGGTGGACGAAGTTCTCGCCGCCCGCCAGGAGATGGGCCGCGCGGGCGAAGAGCAGCCGCCCCGTGCCTCGTTCGCCCCGGACCAGCAGCCCGCGCCCGGCACGCTGCACACGATCGGGCTCCGGCAAAGCCAATCCTTGGAAGTAGCGGGCGAAGCGGCTGCGAATTGCCTCGCGCTGACGCCTCTCCGGGAGGGTCTCGCCGGCCTCGTCCGTGGCGCCCGGGCGTAGGGCGGCACGCAGAGCGGCCGGTTCCGGGGGGTAGGCGAGTCGCGCCGCATCGAGGCCCGAGAAGAGCCGCGCCAGCTCTCCGTCGTCGAGCGCCGGATCCCGAACCAGAACCCAGCGCGCTCGCGGATGCTTTGCGCTGGCTCGCTGGGCGAACTCCAGTGCGGGCGCTGGATCGACTACGCCGAGCACGATGGCGCGCGGGGCGACGGTTCCGTCGAAGCTCGGCTCGCCCACATCGCCACATAGCGCCTCTGTCTCGCCGAGCAGGCGAGCCAGGAAACGTTGGATGCGGGGATCGGGATGGACGACCCAGATCAAGACCAACCTCGCGCCATAGCCGGCCCGGGAGCGAACCTCGCCCCTGGCCGGTCAGAAATAAATTGGCAAGCCGCGTGCCAAACGAATCTCAATCCCGAGAGATACGCAACAACACCGTCAAGTCTATGGAATTTCAAGGAAAATTACCGAAATGCATGAGGCTTCGGAACATGCGTTGGCGCCACTTTCGCGCCCGGCGGGTGTCCAAGTGGGAAAACCTTTCTCCACTGTGACCGGGAGTTCACACACGACTCCCAAGTTTTCCACCTCCGACGGCGGGGTCTTCGCGGGCTAGAATCTCCCGGCCAGGATCGGGTGGGCCAGCTGATGGGCGCCTTCGAGCGGTTTCGGTGGGATGGGGGAGGACGTGGCAGAGCTTCGAGGCCGAGTAACGGAGGCCGTGCAGGACGGCGGGCCGGAGATCCGACTGCGCAATTGTTTCGACGCGCCCTACGACGACGCGATCGCTGCTGCGCGTACCTGCTATTCGCCCCGCGTAATTCGGCCCGATGAGATCACCCCTGGCCAGCGCGAACGCATAGGTCCACTCACCTATCAAGGTGGACACCACACGGTGTATACCCATGCCACGTTCGAGTTCGAGCTTTCGGGGATCTCCCGTCAACTGGTCTGGTCGTTGCTGCATGCATTCCCCTTCTACAACACGGAGCAGCAGAGCCAGCGCTACGTGAAACTCGGGGAACCGTGTGCCCACGTGCCCGATGCGTTGGCCGGCGAGGCGCGCGACGTCTACGAGCAGTCGATCCGAGATGCTTGGGGTGCCTATGCTGAGCTGACGCGGCTGCTCGTGCCGCGTACCTCCGCGATCCTTTCCGATCTCTGGCGCCTGCCCGACCGGGCATCGAAGGCTTTCGGCCGAAGCGTGGCCAAGGAGGCCGAGAAGAAGGCGATCGAGACGGCACGTTATGTCATCCCGGTCGCTTGCCATACGGCGATGGTCTACACGATCAGCGGTATCACCTTGCACCGGTTGCGTCGCATGGCCGCGGCTTGTGATGCGCCTACCGAAGCGCGTCGCGTCGTCGGCCGGATGGTCGAGGAAGTGCGCAAGCTCGATCCGAATTTCATCGATGCGATCGGGGAGGGTCCGCTCGAAGAGGATGAGATCATCGAGTTCGCGGGCCGGCAGCGCGGGCAAGCGGATCTGGCAGGTCTCGAGGCTTTCGATAAATCTCTCGACGGGCGGAGTGCGAGGCTCGTCGACTGGGGTGCCCGTGCACCGCGAGTCGTGGCCGATGCCGTGCGCTCGGTGCTCGGCGAATCGGATCTGGACGATGCTTCCGCCCTCGCCCTCGCACTCGACCCGGCGAAGAATCGTTACCGCCTCGACCGCCTGAACGTCTCCGCTCACTCTCCAGTGATGCGCGCGCTCGCCCACGCCCACTACACGTTCCGCAAGAAGCTCTCGCATACGGCCGATTCCCAGGACCAACGGCATCGCATGGTGCCTGGCTCCCGACCGCTACTGCTCTTCAACGTTCCGGACAGGCCGGATGTCATCGAGCCGGAACTAATCGCCGAGGATCCGGCCTGCCACGCCGTCTTTCGTGAGAGCGTCGAGGCCTCCTGGGAGGCAAGGCGGCAGCTGCACGCCCTCGGAGTGGAACCGGAATTCGCCCTCTACGTTTTGCCAAACGCCCTCGCCCTGCGTTTCGAGGAATCGGGCAGCCTGCTTCACCTGCTGCACAAATGGACGATGCGCACCTGCTTGAATGCCCAGCGAGAGATCTTCGAAGCCTCGATGGACGAGATCGCCCAGGTGCGCGACGTGCATCCAGACCTGATGGATCATGTCGGTCCGCCCTGCTCCGTACGCACCGGGCTCGTCCGCCCGCGCTGCACCGAAGGCAGCCATTTCTGCGGAGTTCCCGTGTGGCGGAGTTTTCCGGACATCGAGCGGAGGATCTGACGATGCGCGTCAAGTTGATCGTGGCCTTCATCGCGGCGCTGGCGCTTGCCGCGCCCGTGGCTGCCGAGCCCACGGACCTGCTCGGTACCTGGCACGTGCTCGTCCACTACAAGGACAAGATGACGAACAACCCGGACACCGAGCGCTGGGAGGATCGCATCTGGATCTTCAAGACCGAAGGCAGCCGGTTGGCCTGGTCCGACTATCCGATCGTGGTCTTCGCCGAAAAGGAGGGCCGCTTCGACAACAGCAGTGGCAGGAACTCCCGCGTGCTCCACTACTGGGAGCCGAATGCCGCTCAGCTGAGCGAGATCCGCGAAGGTCTGGCCATCAATCAACGTGGCTCGAGAACGAAGACGCTGAGGGGTTCGCCCGCCGAAGGCTGGAGCTCTGCGAAGCGCCAACGGGGCTACCGCTCGCTGAACGTGGTGACCTTCCAGGAAACCTGGACGATCGAGATGAACGGCGATCTGCCGAAATTCATTCGCGATGATGTCATGGGCAGCGGTTCTACCGAATCGATGGAAGGCAGCACGATCTTCGAAACGGAAACGATCGAGGATGGAGGCAACATCCTGCGAGGGCGCTTCGAGCGCGATGGAGGCGCTCGTGCGGGGACCTTCCACCTGACCCGCTCCGGCTCGACCCGTTCCGTCGGAAGTTCCGGCAAGTCCCTCATGGACACGGCGGCTTCGGGCGAACGGCTCAACCGCATGTTGGCGGGGCAACTGACCAGCCTGCCCGGTGAGCATGACGAGAACTGGTATCGCGCCAAGGTCAAGGATGGCTCGCTTACCCAGGATGATCGCTTCGCGTTGCGCGCTGCCTTCGAGCAACGCCTCAAGGAAACGCTCGGCAGCGACAAGGAACGCTCCACGTATCAGGTGATCCTCCAGAATCTGGCTCGCAAGATGGAGCGGCTCTTCGTGGAGGAAGGCAAATCGATGAGCGACCTGCGGAAGATGCTGCGCGAAGGTCAGCTGAAGCCGTGAGCCAGCCCGCCGGGCCGATCCGTCCGGCCCGGGTCGAGGAGCGCGGGGCGTTGGGCGAGCTGTTGGCGGGGCTTCTGGCTCACCACGGCGACCATCCACGCTACGCCGCAGCCGCTGCCGGCGGGGCACCGGCCTCGTTGTTGGCGGATTACCTCGGGCATCCCGATGGCAAGGTCTTCGTGGCCGAGGAAGAGGGCCAGCCGGTGGGCTTGATCAGCGTGGCCCTGGCGCGCAGGCCGGCGTTCTTCGCTGAATCGCTGCGAGGGCACGTGGAGCATCTGTATGTGCTGCCCGAGGTGCGGAGGAGCGGCCTCGGCCGTGCCCTGGTGGAGGCGGCCTTTGGTTGGCTGCGTCTGGCCGGTGCCACCCGAGTAGAGCTCGAGGTGGCACGGGACAATCCAGAGGGCCAGGCGTTCTGGGAGGCGCTCGGCTTCGAGCCGGTTACGGTCGTGCTGGAACGCCAGCTCTGAGTCGGTACCGTTTCGGGGCCGAGGAGAACCATGTCTGCCCCCCAGCCTCCCAAAGACGAATCGCTGAACCCGCTCGCCCGCGAGCTGAACGCGAGCCTGGAAGCGGCTGCGCCCGAGGTACTGGCGATGCTCTCGCCGCTCGGACGCCGGCTCTATTTTCCGAAGGGCATCCTCTCGCAATCGGCGGAAGCCAAGGCCAAAGGCCACCGTTTCAACGCGACGATCGGCATCGCCACCGAAGGTGGGCAAGCGATGCACCTGCCTTCGGTGCACCGGCATCTCGTCGATATCGCGCCCGACGATGCCTACACCTACGCGGGCGGTGGTGGCCGTCCGGAGCTTCGAAAGCGCTGGCAAGAGAAGCAGCGAGCGGAGAACCCGTGCCTCGAGGGCAAGGCCTTCGGTCTGCCGATCGTCACGAGTGCGCTCACCCATGGGCTCAGTCTGGTCGGAGATCTGTTCATTGCTCCGGGCGATCGCATCGTCTTGCCCGACAAACTGTGGGGCAACTATCGGCTTGGCTATGAGGTGCGGCTCGGCGCCGAGATCGCGACCTATCCGTTCTACTCGGAGACCGGCTTCAACACGACCGGCTTCGCCGAAGCGCTCGAACGCGAAGCCCAGGGCCGCGAGAAGCTCATCGTGTTGCTCAACTTTCCGAACAACCCGACCGGCTACATGCCCACCGAGGCCGAGGGCGAAGCCATCGTCGCTGCACTATCGGCCCAGGCCGAACGCGGCACGAAGCTGGTGGTGTTGCTCGACGACGCCTACTTCGGCCTCTTCTATCATCTGGGCGGGCCTTCGATGACCGAATCCCTGTTCGGTCGCCTGGTCGGCATCCACCCGAACCTCCTGGCGATTCGCCTCGACGGCGCGACGAAGGAACTCTTCGTCTGGGGCTTGCGTTGCGGCTTCCTCACGTTCGGTCCGGGGCGCGAAGAGACTGCCGACGCGGCATGCCAGGTGCTAGACGCAAAGATCCGCGGTGCCATTCGCGGCAGTATCTCGAACAGCCCGATGCTCTCGCAGACGCTCGTGGAGGAATCGTTGGCCTCGTCGTCCATCGACGAAGAGCGCAAACAGAAATGCGAGATCCTGCGTGCGCGGGCCGAGATGGTCTACGAAGTCGCCAATGCGCCGCGCTTCCGCGAGAGCTGGGACGTCTACCCGTTCAACAGCGGCTACTTCATGTGCCTCGACGTCAAAGGGGTCGACGCCGAGCCCTTGCGCGTCCACCTGCTCGATGCCCATGGCACCGGATTGATCGCAACCGGCAAGCGAGATCTGCGCGTGGCCTTCAGCTGTCTGGAGCTGGAAGAAATCGAACCTCTCTTCGAGACCATCCACCAAGCCATTCAGCAGCTCCGCGAGGACTGAACTAGCGGTCGAGCTCTTCGAGGAGTGAGACGAGAACCTCGGTTCCGAACCGGAGGTTGGCCTTGCTGATGCGTTCGCCGGACCCGTGAATCCGCCGGCCCTCGACGGGCCGAAGCCGGCGAGGAATGAAGCCGTAGGCGACGATGCCGTGCTCGCGGAACCAGTGGGCATCGCTGGCGCCGGTGCCGACACGCGGGACGACGAGCGAGCCCGGGTCGACCCGCGCCGCGACGCGTCGGATTGCGTCCATGAGAGGTGTCTCCGAGGGGGAGGCGCGATTCGCATACGTGAAGCGGACGTCCACCTGGATGTCCGGGTCGTTGGCCGCGCGCCGCGTGGCTTCGGCGAAATCTGCGCAGCTTTCGTCCGGAAGCAATCGGGCATCGACCCCCGCCACGGCCTCACCGGGGATCACGTTGATCTGGCGGCTACCGCGCAACGTCGTGATCGCGAAGGTGTCGCGAACCAGCGCAGCTCGCGCCGGGTCGGCAAGGAAGCGCTGGCGGAAGCCGGCGTCGTCTCGCAGGGCGGCGTCGAGATCGGCAAACCCCGCCCGATCCTCCGCGCTTGCCCTCGGCGCCAGGCCTGCGAAGAGGGTCGCGACCTCGGGGACGACCCGGACGGGCCGCGGCAGGTCCCGAATGCGCTCGAGGGCCCCGAGCAGACGATCGACGGCGGAATCCTGGCTGCCGCCTGCACCATGCCCGGCTGTCCCCCGCGCACGTAGCTCGAGCCAGCAGGGCGTCTTCTCCGCAACGCCGATCTCCCAGAGCCCCGGTGCGGCCCCGATGCCACTTGGGCCAACGGTGATCCCACCCCCAATGGTCAGCAGGTAGGCCGCTCCGGCCACGAGCTCTGGTTGTTCCCGCAGCACCCGCGCCGCGCCTTCCAGGCCACCAAGCTCTTCGTCGGGAGTCGAGAGGACGATGACATCCCGCCCGAGAGGCTTCTTGCGGCCCGCTAGCCGCAAAGCCGCGGCGAGATGCACGACCAGGGCACCCTTGGCATCCAGGGCGCCACGCCCGATCACATTGCCGTCGTATACGACCCCGCCGAAGGGATCGATCCCGCCCCAGCCGGCGCTGTCGGCGGGATCGACAGGCACCACATCGAGATGGGAGAGCAGGATGATCGCGCCCCCCGCCTTGCCCGTTCCCGGGATCCGCGCCCAGAACGCGGCCCGCCCCGCGGGGACAGCAGCCGACTCCGACGGGCCGTGAAGATCGATGACCCGGGCTTCGATTCCCCGGCTCCCTGCCCAGTCCGAAAGGAACCGCGCCAGGGGCCCTTCGTTCCCCGGGGGATTCGTGGTGTCAAACTGAAGAACACGTGAAAGGAGCTCTACTGCCCCCCCTCGCGCACTTGGAGCAACATCGGCATGCTCCTGCCCGGTCGGGCCAGCGAAACCTGAGCACCCTAGCCCTGAGGCCCAGAGCCAGGCGAAGAGGATTCCCCCCACCCACAACACGCGCGCTCGGAACACGCGGGTCCGGATCCGGGGTCGCCCCGGGGCTTGAGATTGAGTGAAGTGATTTGTGATGACGGGCACACGCACTACCGGGAAAAGGAACTATCTAGCATGAGTGCCTGCCGGTCGATGAGGAATCAGGGAAACGCGAGCCCCGCCGAGGCCGGGGCCACCCGTCACAAACCGACCCGCTGCAGCGGACGATGAAGAGAGACCAGGAGATTTGATGAACCTGCGCGAGGTGCGACGGCCGGAGATTCTTGCCGCAGTGCTGACCGGTTTCGGTCTGTTGCTGGTCGTCGTGCTGTTGCACACCGGGCGCACGTCCGTGAGCGTGCCGACCGCCGCCGCGGTCGTGCCCGAGCCGGCTGTGACGGCGCCCGCTTCGCCTGTCGTCCCCGATCCCGCCCTGACCATCACTGAAGGGGAGCTCGCCCAGGCCGAGACCCTTTCCGCTGCGCTTCGTCGCAACAAGGTCGATTGGCTCGTCATTCATCAGATCGATTCGGGCATGCTCCCGGTCTTCGATTTCCGCTACGCGCGGCCGGGTGATCACTTCCGCCTGGCCCAGGACGAGCGCGGCGCGTTGGTTCAATTCAATTACGATCGCTCGGTGCTCGAGCGCTATGAGCTGAACGCCGAGGGCGAGACGTTCGTGGCGGCCCGCATCGAGGCCGAGATCGAGACGCGTCATGCGCGCATCGCCGGCGTCGTGGCAAGCAGCCTGTACGAATCCGTCAGCGCCCTTGGTGAGGCCACTGAGCTGGCCAGCGATTTCGCCGACATCTTTGCCTGGGACGTCGATTTCTCGCGAAGCGTTCAGCGCGGTGACGAGTTCTCGATCCTTTACGAGCGGCGCTTCCTGGAGACCGACGCGGGCGCTGAGGTCTACATCGGTCCGGGCCGGATCCTGGCCGCTCGCTACTCGAATGCCGGCGGCGATTTTCACGCCATCGGGTATGGGAGTGCCGGCGAGCTGGAGGGCTACTACCGGCCTGATGGCTCCTCGGTGGAACGCCAGTTCCTGCGTGCGCCACTCAAGTATCGGAGAATCAGCTCGCGTTACACGATGGGTCGCTTGCACCCGATCCTCAAGGTGCGCCGTCCGCATCAGGGGATCGACTACGCCGCACCGACGGGTACGCCGGTCTGGTCGGTGGCTTCGGGCAAGGTGATCTTCCGCGGTGTCCAGGGCGGCTTCGGCAAGCTGGTCAAGGTTCGCCATTCCAACGGCTACGAGTCCTACTACGGGCACCTCTCCCGCTTTGCGTCGAACCTGCCGGTGGGTGCACAGGTGCAGCAAAAGCAGATCATCGGCTACGTGGGTTCGACGGGTCTTTCGACCGGGCCGCACCTCGATTTCCGGCTCAAGCAGCACGGCCGCTATCTCAACCCGGCGACCCTGCAAACGCCTCCGGCGAAGCCGATTCCTGCTGAAGCCATGGCCCGCTTCCATGCGACCCGCGATGCACTCCTGCGCGAGCTGGATCCGCCGCCGCTCATGGCCGTCACGAACGAGGCGATGTAGCCCGTCGCGGCAGCCCCCCGGTAGCCTCGCAATCCGGCAGGACGTTCCGCCGCGCAGCCGCGCCCGCTCTGTGCCAGGATACCGCCATGCCGGCATCTCATTTGCGGGAGCGTCTCGCAGCCAAGGGCCTTGCCCTGGCGCAGCGCGAAGAAGAGCACAAACGCGACCTGGATGAGGCCCTCAAGCGCGCCACCGCGTTGCGTACACGGGTCGATGAGGGCTTGAAGGGTTATGCCCAGGCCATCGCAGGTGCACCGCACCTCCAGGTGACGCTCGGTCCGGTTCATCCCGACGAGAAACACGTCCGTTCCGTCGAGTTCCAGGTGGCCCGTGGGCGCTTCCGCGCTTTGTTCATCGTAAAGGCCAAAGGCGAGATCACGTTGGTCGGCCCGTTCCGCACCGGAAAGACCGAGGGGCCCTGCCAATCCTTCTCCTGGGATGCGAGTGCCGAGATCAATGAGGCAGTGGCCGTGTTCTTGGAGTCGTTTCTCGAGGAGGCCGCCACGCCGTGAGCGGCCCCGCCTTGGGGCGGCTCGCTGGTCTTCGGCGGGTACGCGTTGGCTCGATGAACCCTCCGAAGCTCGAGGGCGTACGGATGGCCCTGGCTGCCTACTGCCCGGATGCCGAAATCCTGGGCGCTGAAGTGGCCAGTGGTGTCGCCGAGCAGCCCTGCGGCCTCCCGGAGATCCAGCGGGGGGCACGCAACCGGGCCCAGGCGGCACGCGAGAGCGGCGCCTGCGATCTCGCGGTCGGCTACGAAGACGGGCTGGTGGAGATCGAGGGCGCTGGCTGGCTCAACATCGGCTGCGCGGCGTTGCTGGATGCCGGGCATGCGAGCATTGGATTGTCTTCGGGCTTCTCGTATCCCCCGGCGTGCATCCCGCCCGCAGTCGAGGGCGGCGAACCCATCGGGGACGTGTTCGACAAGCTCTGGCGCGAGCATCATCCGGGCGGCGGACGAGAATCTTCCGCTCTTTCCACGGGTAACGTCGGAAAATTGAGTGCCGGCGTTCTCACGCGTGCCGAATACACCCGCCACGCCGTACTCTGTGCACTCGTTTCCTGGCTCCATCCCGAACTCTATGCGCCCGGGGCTGAACCGTGAGTGACGCTTCCAACCTGCCCATCGAATCCAAAGACCAGCTGACCGAGTTCATTCGCGGTGGTGAGAAGCCTCCCGAGGAATGGAAGGTCGGCACCGAGCACGAGAAGATCGGGCTGCTTGCCGAGAGCTACCAGCCCGTGCCCTACGAAGGTGAGCGCGGGATTGGATCGATTCTCGAGGCGATGGCCAGGGAGGACGACTGGGACCGGATCTACGAAGGGCCGAATCTGATCGCCCTCGCGAAAGATGGTGCGAGTATCACCCTCGAGCCGGGCGGACAGCTGGAACTTTCCGGGGCGCCGCTTCGCACCATTCACGAAACCTGTTCCGAGTTCCACGGTCATCTCGAGCTGGTGCGCAATGTTTCCGGGCCTCGCGGGGTGGTCTGGCTCTCTCTCGGCATCAACCCGCTTCATGAGGTCGAGGACATTCCGCGCATGCCGAAGGCGCGCTATCGGATCATGCGCGAATACCTTCCGACCCGCGCGGATCTGCCGCTGCACATGATGCATCTGACGGCGACGGTGCAGGCCAACATGGATTTTGCAGACGAAGAAGACATGGTGCGAAAGCTCCGCACGGCGCTCGGTGTTTCTTCGATCGTGTCGGCCATCTTCGCCAACTCGTCGATTGCCGGCGGCAAGGCCAGCGGTTTTGCGTCGCGACGGGTGCACATCTGGCGCCATACGGATCCAGATCGCTGTGGTCTCTTGCCTTTCGTGTTCGAAGAGGGTTTCGGCTACGAGCGCTACGTCGAGTGGGCGCTCGATATCCCCCTGTTCTTCATCGTGCGCGATGGCAACTACCTGCCCGCATCGGGAACCACCTTCCGGGAATTCATGCAGCGGGGCCTGGAGGGCCATCGGGCCACCGTCGACGATTGGAACCTCCATCTGACGACGCTCTTCCCCGAGGTCCGTCTGAAGCGGGTGATCGAGGTGCGCGGCACGGATGCGGTCCCCGCTGGCTTGATCTGCGCTCTTCCCGCCTTGTGGAAGGGCTTGCTGTATGACGCGGATGCCCTGGCGGGAGCGTGGGATCTGGTACGCAGCCATACGGCTGCCGAGCGGCTGATGGGCCTCGAAGACGTCGCCCGGCGGGGCCTGGGCGCCGAGGTGGGCGGGCGCCCTGTCCTGGAGCTCGCCAAGGAGCTCGTCGCCCTCTCGTCCGAGGGCCTGCGTCGGATCCGCCACGCCGGAAGGCGTGATCCAGACGAACGGGGCTACCTGGACCCGATTCTGAGCCAGCTCGAGGCGGGCCGCAGCCCGGGCGAAGAAATCCTGGACCGCTGGGAGGGCGCCTGGGGGCGATCCGTTCCGCGGTTGATCGAGTATGCGCGTTACTGATAGAGTCGCGCTTCGGCCTGCCGGCCGTTCTACGAGGAGGCGTCATGGCCCGCAAGATGAGAATTTCGTTCACGCTGGACGAGTCGGATACCGCCTACTTCGAACGGATCTACCGGGCGGCCAAGAAGAATGCCTCCGCCGAAGACTGGCCCAAGATCTCCAGGGGCGTCCGGAAGCTGATCAAGGAGGTTCGGGTGAACACGAAGGTTCCGACCTTCGTCTCCGATGCGATCGACTCCCTCGAAGATCTGATGATGATGGTCAACGATCTTCAGTACAAGGCGCCGAAGGCCGTGATCAGTCGAGCGGTTGCCGCGCTGGCCTACTTCGACAACCCCAAGGACGTGATTCCCGATGACGTCCCGCTGGTGGGTTTTCTGGACGACGCGATCATGATCAAGTTTGTCGAGGACGATCTCGAGCACGAGCTCTGGGGCTACCGGAAGTTCAAGGCTTTCCGCGAGGGCAGTGAGCAGCGCTTCTGGACCGATACGGCCAAAGCTCGCCTGGCACCCAAGCTCGAAGCGAAGAGGAAAGAGCTGCGGCGCAAAATCCAGGACAGGGAAGAGAGGGCCGAGGCTCGCGCCGCCCGGTAGGGCCGCTTCGCTTCTCATGACGGCCTGGTAGTCGCCGGTCCCGGGCACAGGCCGGGCGGAATGGCTCGGCCGAGGTTCGGGTGGCCGCGTATAGGGCTGGACGGGGTGTTGCCCTTCGCGGCTTTCGCCGCGGGCAACCTACGCGCACGCCGAACGGGACCTATGCCTGCGCTTCATTTCCGCCCGGCCTGCGCCCGGGACCGGCGCTCGGGGCGTTGGCAGATGGACGCCGGATCTGGCGGTGGTTCTGTGATCGATGCTCCCAGCTCATGAAGAGGGAATGGTGGAGGTGGCGCGGGGGGCGCTTGCCGCCACCAACGTTGGCGTTGCCTCCACCCAAAAAATCCCTCGGTGGCAATTCGCCCAGGTACCTCTCCCACACAAATCGCGGGGCGGGGGGCGGTCAGCGCGGAAATAAAGCGCAGGCATCTCGTTGGTTGGACGTGTGCTCGTTCGCTAGCGGCGATAGCCGCGCAAGCGAACCCGCGTCCAACTCGAACGCGGCCTCCCAGGCCCCAGCCGAGCCATTCCGCGATGGCCGCCCCCCGCCCCGCGATCCACACCGAGAAGCAAAGCGGCCCCCCACCAAGACAGCTAACCTACCCCCCGATGTCCGAAGCCTCCCGTCCTCGAATCCTCATCGTTGACGACGAGGAAGCCATCCTCGAGACGATGACGTTTTCGTTCGAGGATGATTACGACGTGCTCACCAGCTCGTCGGCCGCGAATGCGTTGGAGTTACTGGAGCGGGAGGATTCGGTCGCGGTCGTGATCTCGGATCAGCGGATGCCGGAGATGACCGGTGTCGAGTTTCTCGCCAAGGTTTTCGAGCGCCATCCGACCACTGTCCGGATCATCCTGACGGGCTTCGCGGACATGGACGCGATCATCGGCTCGATCAACGATGGCCACGTCTATGCCTATATCACCAAGCCCTGGGAGCCGGACGATCTGAAGCAGATCGTTCGGCGGGCGGTCGAGCACTACGCACTCGCCGAGGAGAACGAGCGCCTGGTGGGGGATCTGCGGGATTCGAATTCGTTCTTGCAGGCGGTGATGGATCAGCTCGATACCGGTGCACTGGCCGTGGATGCCAACGGCATCGTGCGCGCTGTGAACGCGCCTGCACGTGGATACCTCGGTATCAAGGACGATCCCCACGGACGCCGGCTCGAAGACGTTTTGCGGCCCGATGCCCTGACCATGATCGGTGGTGCGGTCATTCGGATCCGCCAGGATGAGAATGTGAGCTACGAGGAGGTGGAGCTGCCGAGTGGCGATGCAGTGAAGCTGCGGGTCACGATGCATCCCCTGCTCAGCTCCGATGGCCGCGAGCTGGGTCAGGTGATCCTTGGTCGCGAGATCTCCCACGAGCCGTTGAAGCGTCGATTCGAGGAGATCATCGAATGTCTCACCACGACCGAGGGTGAATTGCGTGGGCCCCTGCGCCAGGCGCGAGACGGGCTCGGGTCCCTGGCGGAGTTGGTAAAGGGCACTGGGGTCGCATCGCCCGGCATGAGTGAGCTCGAGGAGCGGACTCTACGTACGCTCACGGCCATCGAATACTGGATGGCCGTGGACGACGTCCTGGCCCGAGAAGACTATCCCGAGGCCCAGCCTCTCCTGGATCGGATGCGCGTCGCTACATCCCGCTGGCCGAGCCCGGATCGATTGCCCGTTCGCGTCCGCGAGCTCGCTCAACGCGTCGAGGCCTACTACGAAACCGGAGAGAACCCGAAGCAGCCCGTCCTCTGACGCGGCATCCGGGTACCCGTCAGCCGATGAATCAATCGGATCCGCCTAACGAACCGGAAGCGACGGCCGAGCGGCGGATCGCGATCCCGCGCATCGCGTTTCGGATCGAACGGCTGCGGACGCTCTACCGCTGTACCTACGCATTCCATGCGCGGGAGGTGCGTTTCGAGCGGGATGCGGGGGAGGGTTTCGAGAACGCATTTCCCGAAACGTTCTCCTTCCATGTCGCTCGCCACGATCCGGCCGAGCTCTACCTTCGCTTCGAGGATCTATGGAGCCAGCCCGCATTGCTCGCGGACCGCGCCGTGAAAAGGGATTCCGAGGAGTTGGTTCTACGCTTGCTGTCGGCGTTGCCCGCCAGCCTGGCCGAGCTGCTCAGGGGGCTCGCCGCTTCCGAGAATTCCGCGCCGTTACTGCGCGCGAGCGAAGACGTGGCCGTTTTTTCGCTGATCGCCCTGCGATTCATCCATGACAAGGCTCTCGCACAGCACCCACGCCTGCGGGTGGCGCGCTTTCATTGGCGAAAACTGGTCTGGAAATCGCTGCTCACTGTCATGGAGGCGCACGTGCGCCCCGAATTCCTTGCGGGTTATCGAGACGGTAGTCTCGACCCTGAACGTTCGGCGGATCCCTACGACACCGCCTTCATCTATGCATTGGCGTCGGGCGAGGCCGAGCGCATCGATCCCCAGCTCGTCGGAGCCGCTGAGTTCGCGTTCATCCGTTGGCTGGACGAAGTCTGTCTCGACGAAGACAACCGCGCGTTCGAGACCGGAAGCTCTCCTTTCGCCGATCGCGAAACCGAAGTTCTCGGGGCGATACGCCTGCGGGGCGCGACCCGGGTGGATCTCGGTCGGGATCTCACGCCATTCCTGCGCAGGCGAAGCCGCGATAGTGCGCGAATCCTGAAGCGCCTCGAGCATTGGTTCCTGCGGCAGTACGACATCCACCATGCGGCCGCGATGCTCTATCACACGGACGCCTTGGTCCGTGCGGACGACGATGGAGATCGTGTGCTCTCTCGTCATAGCGCCCGCAACTATGCCTTGGCTCTGACGATTCCTTCGCTGCCGTTCCTGGCTGCAATATTCGCCTACGATCGCTGGCCGCGTGCCCTGGACCTGCTGGCCTCGCTCGAGGTGGGGCTGGTATTGGCCACGGCGATCTGGTTCCTCGCCTATCGTTTCATGTGGCGAAAGGATCTGCTCCTCTTCCACGCATCCGTGCCTCGTATCGGGGCTGGAATCATCGTCGGCTATCTGCCCGTGTTCCTGATCGACGAAGTCTGGGATCTGGCTGAGCAAGCGCCTGTCTACATTCTCACGACAGTCGCCTTGCTCGGCACGGTCACGCTCCTCTACATCTATGTGGAGGTGCAGCGCAGGCTCGGCAATCCGAACGAAGCCTTCGCCCGCGCTCGTGGGATCTTCCTGCTCGGCCTCGTCTTGTCTTCGGGCTTCGGGCTGATGGTCACGAGCCTGCTCGGCCCCCTGATGGCCGCGCGCAACTGGGGCGCGAACCTGACCGGAACACCGATCGAGGTTCTGGCAGGCGATCTTCAGCCCTTTGCCGGCGAGCTGCCGCGGGTTCTTGGCATAGGCCCCCTCTACGCCTTTCCCACGGCCGTGCTGCTGATGACCTTCATGGCATTCTTCATCGGGACCTTCCTGCAGCTCCTGTGGGAGGATGCGCCCTTCACGGAGCCGCTCTAGGCCGAACACTGTTCAATTTGCGATCCTCACAGTGATTTCTGGCCGGCTTGGCCGGTAGGGCTCGAGTGAGCTTCGCAGTGGGAAGCTGCTCATCTTTCGCTTGACGCCTCGGGGGGTTCTGCGTCCTCGACCGGAGACGACGCGCTCTTCGAGGATCTCGTCGAGCACGGCCTCATGGTGCCTCGACCCGTGCTGAGGCGGGAATAGCAGCGAAGACGGGGAGGTCGCGTCGCACGATCCGGGAGGATAGGCAGAGGAGTTCCAACAGGGGATCCATGTCCGATAAGGGGGGCACTCGACAAGTCCCACCGGGGAAAACGAAGATTCATCGCCAACGATGCAACCCATTGGCGGTACCGCGGCGGCTTGACCCTCGACGGACTCACGGGCACGTCGGACAACCCGATCGTGATCCGCTCCTGCCGGTTCGACCGTGCCGGCTCGCGCGCCGTGAACCTCGGGGGAAGCACAGGTCTCACCTGGTTCCGACCGACCGACGCCGCTTACGAGGCGAGGAACCTGACCGTGGAGGGATGCCGCTTCAGCGAGAGCGAGACCTTCATCGCGTTCGTCGGCGTGGACGGCGCCATCGTCCGTCAGAACACGTTCCACCGACCGCGCTGGTGGGTGTTCCGCATTCTGCAGGAGAGCGTCGCGGAGCGCTTCGTCCCCTGCCGGAACGGGCGCATCGAACGCAACCTCATCGTCTTCGCACAGAGTGAGCTGCACCGCTTCGTGAACGTCGGGCCGAACACTGCGCCGGAGACATTCGTATTCCAGCAGAACGCCTGGTTCGCGACCGACGCCGCAGGACCCGAAGACCATCGACCGACGCTTCCGACGCGCGAGAAGGACGGACGCTACGGCGACGACCCGGGCCTGGATGCGAAGACGCTCACGCTCCCCTCGAGCAACCCGCTGCGGGACCGCAGCGCCGACGGCTTCCGCGTGGAGTAGCTCCGCCACTCCCGCAGGCGGCGGTCCCTCGGAGCAGGGCGAGTGCCTGCGGCGTACGGGAGGGCTAGCGTTCCCCGATGCTCGTCCTCCGCCGCCTGGTAGCGCGCCTCGTCGTCGTCGCGACGGCGGTCCTCACCCTGACCGGGCCACCGCCCGCATGCGGAGCGGAGCCGTCCTTCGTGTGGTGGGAAGGTGAGGCGACCGCCGAGACCAACTTCCCCGACACCTCCTGGTTTGCCGCGGAGACCTTCCCCGAGAAGCGTGAGGAAGTGCTCTCTGCAGGCGACTGGCTCAGCGCATCCGGTGACCGCGGGAAGGACGAGCTGTTCGCGCGGTATCGAGTACGCGTGCCACAGGCCGGCGAGTACGCCCTCTGGACGCGCAAGTTCTGGAAACACGGCCCGTTCCGCTGGCGCTTCGGGAAGGACGCGTGGCAGACGTGCGGTCGGGACATCGCGCTCGCCGACAGCACGCCTATCCGCACGCACCTGGTCGCGAACTGGGTCCATCTCGGGCGGGTCGAGCTGAAGGCCGGTACGCACACGTTCGAGCTGCGACTCCTCGCCGAGGAAGGCGAGGCGGCCACCGCGGGCTTCGATGCGTTCGTCCTCACGCCTGGAGTGTTCGTGCCGCGCGGCCGGCTGCAGCCGGGCGAGAGCTCGGGGCGCGCGCCCAAGGGTTGGTGGGGAGTCGAACCCGCTCCGGACGCGTTCACCGACGACGCCCTGCTCGACCTCTCGCAGCTCAACGAGGATCAGGCCGGGAAGAGCGGGTTCGTCCGGCGAGAAGGTGCGTCCCTGGTGCTCGGCGACGGACGTCCCGTGCGTTTCTGGGGCGTCACCGTCGGCCCCGGGATCGTGCGGCTGGACGACGGGTCGGTCCGCTATCTCGCCCGGCGTCTCGCGAAGGTTGGTGTCAACGCGGTCCGCATCCACGGGCCCATCTTCGATCAGAGCGCTGCCGATCCCACGACCGTGGACGCCGCCTATCTCGAACGCGTGCACTTCTTCGTGGCTGCGCTGAAGGAGGAGGGCATCTACACGAGCCTCTCCTTCCACTTCCCGCTCTGGTTCCGCATCCGTCCGACGTACGGCATCGCGGGCTACGGCGAGTCGAAGAACAAGACGCCGTTCGGGCTCCTGTTCTTCGATCCGCGCATGCAGCAGATCCACCGTGCGTGGGCGCGCACACTGCTCACGACCCGGAACCCGCACACCGGCATCGCACTGGGGAAGGACCCGGCAGTTGCGAGCGTCGAGATCCAGAACGAGGACAGCCTGCTGTTCTGGACGTTCAAGCCGATGGAGACGATCCCGCCCGCGCAGACGAAGGTGCTCGAGGAGCGCTTCGCCGCATGGTTGGAAGAGCGGCACGGCGCGCTGAAGAAGGCGCTACGCCGGTTCGGGTCCGCGTCTCACGAACGGGACGATCTCAGGGCCGCTCGTGCGGGCCTGCTGCCGATCTGGAACCTGACCGGGCGCGGACACGGCGAAGGCGATGCACGCCGCCGCGCCAGCGAACAGCTCCGGTTCCTCGTCGAGCTCCAGCGCGGGTACTACGAACGCACGGTCCGCTACCTGCGCGAGGACCTCGGTGTAAAGAGCCTCGTGAGCTGCGGCAACTGGCACACCGCCGACCCGCCGGTGCTCGACGCGCTCGAGCGCTACACGTACGCAGCCGGGGACATCCTCGATCAGCACGGCTACTTCGGCGGACGTCATGAGGGCGAGGGCGCGAGCCACTCCGTGCGCGTCGGCCACACGTACTCGGATCGCGCGGCGGTCCTGGAGCCGGGGCAGCTCCCGTTCGTGGTGACCGAGTTCGACGGCCGCCCGCACATCGTCAGCGAGATCGGCTGGCCGAGTCCGAACCGCTTCCGCGCGGAGTTCGCGCCGCTGCTCGCAGCGTATGGCGCGCTGCAGGGAGTGGACGGTTACTTCCAGTTCGCGGTCAACGGACCGGCGTGGGGCTCGGCGAGCGCGAAGTTCGCGTACAGCGTTCCATCGGTGCTCGGGCAGTCGCCGGCTGCGGCGCTGCTGTTCCGTCGCGGAGATGTCGCCGAAGCGGCCGGGTGGGTCCATCACGAGAGCGTCGACCTCGAGTCCCAGCTCGACTTCCGCGGCACTGCCGGCGCGACGGCGGCGCAGCTCGACGAGCTGCGCAAGCGAGACGTTCCAGCGGGTGCGGCGGGGAAGGCGGCGCCGTCGAACGCGCTCGATCCGCTCGCCCCGTTCGTAGGCCGCGTCGTGCGCAAGTGGGCAGCGAAGGGCGTCGCGGCGCTGCAATCCTACGATCTGCCGAAGTACATCGATCGCAAGGCCGAGCGTGTCCGCAGTCTCGATGGGTCGCTGCGCTGGGACTACGGGGTCGGCTTCGTCACCATCGATACAGCGCGCGCTCAGGGCATCACGGGGTTCCTCGCGAAGGCCGGCCGCATCGAACTCGGCGACGTCGTCATCGAGAGCGCAACGGAGTTCGGGACCATTCTCGTCATCTCCCTCGACGACGAGCCTTTGTCGTCCTCCAAGCGCGTGCTCGTCCAGACAATGACCGAGGAGCGGCCGTCCGGCTGGAAGGTCGCTGCCGGCGGCCGGATCACCGACCTCGGCGGTCCGCCGACGCTGGTCCGCCTACTCGATGCGAAGGTCACGCTGCGCGGAGCGACACGCCTGCGAAAGGCGACCGTGCTCGACGTGCATGGCTACGCGCGCAAGGGCGCGGTGCGGCGCATCCGAGCCGGGAGCACGACCATCCAACTCAGCCCGGAAGCGCTCTACACCGTGCTGGAGTAGCGCTCACGGCCGCTAGCCGCACCCCCGGAGGGAGCGCGCGAGGCAGCGACGAGCGACCCCGGTAGGGTCTTGAGCCACGAACCGTTGAGAGGATAGGAGTTCCTCTGCCTATCCGGTTCGCTCCGCTGTCAGACGGTGGTAGGGGAAGGGTTCCGCGCCGATCGCGCAGTGCAGAACGCGGGGGAAGAGCTCGGCTTCCTTCCAGCGCTGGTCGAAGCGGAACACGAACTCGTCCAAGTAGCGTTGAAGGTGCTTCGGGCTGACCCCGTGGAAGGTTTCGCGGAGCCACGGCTTGAGGTTGCCGAAGACGGTGTGGGCCCACGGCAGGCCGTCCAGCGCCTGGCGCCCGTGTCCGCTCTTGCGAGAGCGATGGTCGATTCCCAGCTTCCCGAGCGCCATGTAGGCAATCCAGGCGTCGGTATGAACGGTGGCTTCCTGCGGCGAAATCACACCCTTCACAAGCGAGGTCAGCACCGCGCGCGAGCGGGCCTCCCATTCGGTTCACCCGGGAACCCGCTTGATTCGCCGCCTGCCCGTGTGATAGACAGAGAGCATCAGGAGGAGCCGACATGTACCTGCACCTGATTGCCGGACAGCACGCCGCCCCATCGACCAACGTCTTTTCACGGTTCACGATGCTCTTCTGCGTGGTTGCTGCGCTGGTCCTACCGCTTAGCGCGTCTGCCTTCTCCCGCGGGGGCGACCGAGGCCCCGCCCCGGCCCCAGACGAACTCGGGCCCTATGGGGTCGGCCACTCGGCCTTTGTCGCCGTGGACAGCGATCGGGGCGACCGCGCCCTGCCCGTCGAAATCTGGTATCCCGTCGATCCCGAGGACGCGGGCGGCCCCCAGACCTTCTACGAGCTAATGAACTTAGGCGGCTTGTCGCTCGGCCTGACCTCTTCCGTGGCTTTCGACGACGCGCCGGTCAGCGATCACTCCTTCTTCCCCCTTGTGGTCTTCTCCCACGGCTCGGGGAGCATCAACATCCAGTCCGCCGCCCTGATGGAGGCCCTGGCGAGTCACGGCTTCGTCGTTGCCTCGCCGAACCACGTGGGCAATACCACCTTCGACGGCCCGGATGACCTCCCCTACGAGGACACCATCACCGATCGTCCGAAGGACGTCTCCTTCGTCATCGACACGATGCTGGATCGCAGCTTCGACCCCGCCGATCCCATTTTCTTCAGTATCAACCCCTTTGCGATCGGCGTGACCGGCCACTCCTTCGGTGGCTACACCGCCCTGGCGATGGCCGCGGGGTTCAGCGGCACCACCTTTGGACCCGTGGCCCCGGATGAGCGCGTGCGAGCCGTTCTCCCTGTCTCTGGCGTTCAGTCGGCGTTCAGCGACGCCGAACTCGAGGCGGTCAAGGTCCCCGTGATGGTGCTCGGTGGAACCAACGACACGGTCGTCCCGATCGATCCGAACTCGATCCGCCCCTACAACACCGTCGGGAGCAAGTTCGCCTACCGCGCCGACATCGACGGCCCGACCCACTCTCACTTTGCCAATATCTGCGATATCGCGGACGTGATCCTGGGCCTCGGGCTTCCGATCGAAGCCTGGCCCGCGATCGGAGCCGGCGCCCTCGTCGACCCCTACCTCGAGACCTGCGTACCCCCGGCCTATCCGCTGAGCGAGGCCACGCGCATCCAGAACTTGTACACCGTCTCGTTCTTCAAGCGACACGTGGCCTGGGATCTCCGCTATGCGGAGTACCTGACGGCCGACTACGCAGCCGCGAACGAGCCGGACGTCTTCTTCTTGAATCGCGGCCTGCGTTGCGGGCTCGGATCCGAGGTGGCACTGATCCTCCCGCCGATCCTCTGGCTGCGAGGCCGTAGGCGGCGCGCCGCGGCCTGAGCGGGGCGCGACCGCTCGGAGGGAGATCAGACGCCCTCGGCTCTCTCTAGAGTCGGGGGGTCTGGGTCTTGGCCTCGCACGTAAGGCGGTGCCTTTCGTAGCTCCTTCCCTCGCGACGGCGCCGCTGGGCGGGGCGGAGATGGGAGTCGGGAGGTGCGAGAGAACCCACACCGGCGTGCCTTTGCCAGCTTCGTACCGGGCGCGATCTGCCGTGAGCGCGCACCTCGGAGTGAATCCGGTCGGGATCGAAGTCGTCCGTTCACGCTTCCGTCGCTGACAGATGGTCACGGTTCGCGTCGCCATCGCCATGCCTCCCCTGGAAACCCCGATATCGTTCAGTTCGATCGATCCGCGAATCGGCTCGTCGCAGAATCACCGTCCCAAGCCCCTAGCAGGGTGCTGAAAAACCCCGTGCTTCACTCCTTCAAATGGTAGAAAAGAGGCGGGGGTAGAGGGAATGCGGGGAAGCGATCGAGAGCAGGGTTCGATGTTCAGCTACGTAGCGCTGGAAGACCGGATTCCGGCGGATCATCCGCTCCGACCGATGCG
>JAAETT010000174.1 GCA_024228115.1 bacterium | reverse complement strand
GGTCGGTGGCGTGGTAGATATCGCAGAAGCTGCGCTAAACATTAAGCAGCGGATCGATACGACCGCAGCGGAAGAGGCGCTGGTACAATTCGAGCGTGACAAGAATGAGCTGTTCTTTAATCCTGAATCAGGGTATTTTAACACCCAGGGACGCGACGCGTACGATGGTGCGCCGAGTACGAATAGCGCACTTGACGACCTTAAAAAGAAGTACAGTGACCCGTTAGGCGTTAATGCTCGAACAATGTTTGACCGAGCCGCTGACGCGCATCTTACAAAAAGCAAGGCGGACATTGGACGCCATGCATCGAAGGGGCTGGACGCATGGGAAGTGGCGACTGCTCAGGCTCAAATCGAAAACACCATTGAAAACGCATCGCTGTACTGGAACCAACCCGACAATCTAAGAGTGCAATCAGCGATTGGTCGACAGTCAGTACTCGATACAGCACAGCGTGAGGGGGTTGGGCCTGAAGCTACGGCAGAACGGCTGCAGACATACGAGTCATCATTCGCAAAAGCAGCGGTGATCGCCGCCACGATGAGCAGTGCGGCAGAAGGGCAAGACTTGTTTGACACTCACAGTGACAAGCTGGAGGGTCCTGACAAGGTTAAGCTCGAAAACGCGATTACTGTGAAGAGAGACGCGGAGAAAACCCAGGCCGACGCACAGCAAGCGGTCATATCGGGGGCGCGGATCGCTGATACGTATGACGATCGCGAGAGCATACGTGACGAAGTTAATGACATCGAGGATGCGGAGCTGCGGAAGCTCACGATGGCGGAGGCAATGCGGCAGTTTAACTTGAAAAAGCAAGGCGAGTCCGAAGCGCAGGCCGACGCGTTCGAGCGGGCGGAGTCTCACATATTCGAGGGAGGATCTGCGGAGACGTTCAAAGCTGCTGACCCCCAGGGGTGGACCCGGCTCTCAGCGTCTCAGCGTAAGAGCATTCAGTCAGCGAAGATCGTTGCGACCGACTGGGCGGCGTATTCTGACGTAATGACTCTGCCGAAAAGTGAGTTAAGCAAGATTAACCCTGTCGATTACTTCGACAAACTAGCGCCCGCCGAGCGGCAGAAAGTCATCGCTGCGGTGAAAAGTGCGAAGGGTACCGGATCGTCACGTGACCGGATCGATCACCAGGTCGGGCGGACCAGGACCTCGCAGGCTTCGCTGGCAGTTGAGCAGTTAATCGGTAAGAAGTCCTCCTGGAATGAGACCGGCCGCAAGAAAGCGAACGCGTTCTACTCGTTGCTCGATGAAGAGGTCGCATTCCGTGAGAGTCAAAAAGATGGACCGTTGACATCTGAGGAGTTCACCGCGACGCTGGCCGATCTCACTCGCAAAGTAACGGTGGAGAAGACGCTCTTCGGATTCGACTATTTAGCCCCCGATTCTGACCAGATTGTCACGGATATACCTGAAGAGGATCTGCGGGTTCTAAGTAAATTCCTGCGTGACAATGGGATTCCGGTGACGGCTGACAATATCATGAAAGCACAGCAGCAGGCGTCACGATGACGATGGATCTTGAGAAGATTGACCTCGGCAGTTTTGGTATTCACGAAAGTGATCCACTAGGCGCGAACCTGTCCGAAGCGGTCAAAGTCGACCCGGCGCAACACAGCCAAGTAGTGAATCTAAGTAAACAGTCAGGCGTGCCGGAGTTCGCGGTAGAAGATAACCCCAGCGCAGTTGAGCAGCATCTGAAGCTTGAGCAGATCGACGTAGAAGGGCTGCGTGTTCGAGCACCGAAGTCTGCTGACTTTGTTCGTAAAGACTTCAACAATGCGGTACTCGCACAAGAGGACGTCATGTCTGGCGTGCTTGAAAGTATCGAGACGATATTCTCTGGCCTGGGCACATCGATCGGGATCGGCTTTAAGACGCAGACGGCAGGCACGGTGCTTTTGGGTCATGAAGCGGCGACGGATCGGATCGATGAGATCGTGCCCTGGTCGGCGATGCCGCTCGGCATGGAGACAGAGGCGCATCAGTTATCGCAGGATTTTGCGGAGGTGCTTGGAGTCAAGACTGACGAAGAGTATCAAGCGTTAAGAAAGCGCGGAGCTGACCAGCTGATCCAGCACATACAGAAGCTCCAGGAGCGTCGTGCAGAGGTCACCCCTGAGAACATGACGTTAGTCGAAGAGGGTGTCCGGGCGGGCATTGAGTCCCTGGCGAACATGCTGCCTGCTACACTCGCGATGATCGGCACGCAAGGCAGAGCAGCGCCCCTGTTCCTCATCGGTGCGCAAACATACACGGGCTCCTATGCGGACGCACGTGCGGAAGGTTTACCGATAGACAAGTCACGCTGGTTTGCCTCGATCGAGGCAGCTATTGAGGTCGGCACCGAGTTGATGCCACTAACTACTCTTGAGAAGATGTTGACCGGCAGGAGTAAAGGACTGTCGAAAGACATGCTTCGCTTCGCTGTGCGCGAGTTAGGCACGGAGCAGTTAGCGACTGCCGGGCAGAGTCTTAACGCGTACCTTTTCGGACTTGACGCAGAGATGGAGCAAGCGACGCCCGAGGAGCGTGTCGAGATCCAACTGCGCCGCCAGGCGGTCACGGCCATCGCAACGGCCATCGCAGGCGGAGCGCAAGCGTCAGGCGTGACCCTCGTCAACCGTACCGTTGCGAAACTGACCGCAACCGAACAGCAGAACGAATCCCAGAGCGAGGCTGAACAGCGCGGCATTGACCAGCTGAACGCGCAGGCGGAGCAGTCGGAATTGAAGAAGCACGACGTCGAGCTGTTCAAACAGTTCGTCCGGGAGTCTACCGGTGAGAACGACGTTAATGTGTATATTGATGGTGCGCAGACGGCACTGTACCTGCAATCGAAAACCCGAGCAGAGATCGAAGCAGATCCCGCACTGAAGTTGTTGGACAACGCTCGCATAGACGCACGGGACACTGGCGCGGACATCGAGATCGCAGTCGATGAGTTTGCCGGTGAAATTGCGGGTACTGAGCACTTTAAACAGTTGCGCGACCACATGACGTTGAACGACCAGGCAGTGTCCCCGTTCAGGCAAGAGCAGCACCGCGAAGAGACGCGGGAGTATGTGACTAAGATCTTGATGGATGAAGCAGAGCAGAACACCAGCGAGTACGTCGAAGCGCAGGAGATCTACTCTCAGGTGCGCGATCAACTGATCGACACTGGCACCGTGAGTGCGCAGAACGCATCGGTCATGGCGCAAGTCGTACCTGCCTGGGCTACCGCTCACGCGAGACGGTCTGGCAAGTCGATCGCAGAGGTGTACGCGGACGCAGGGCTCACAGGCGAAGGTCCGCAGTCGGGCGAGAGGGCACGACTAGAAGGTGAGCAGGTCTTGACCCAGCCCGGCTATCACGGCTCGCCACACAAGTTTGATAGGTTCGACCATTCTAAAATGGGAACAGGCGAAGGCGCACAGGCTTATGGCTGGGGTACTTATATAGCGGAGAATCCCGATGTTGGGAACGAATATAAGTCTGTTTTAGTTGACAGGGAATTATTGAAAACAAAAGAAGGCGCG
>JAAETT010000173.1 GCA_024228115.1 bacterium | reverse complement strand
CCCTCGATCGTTCCCGATGACAGCTACGCGTTCCTCGGGACGATCCAGGTGGGGATTGCCCTGGGCTTCCTGGGCCTGTTCGCCATGACGGTGATGGCCTACCAGCGCATCTTCCCGACGCTGCTGGTCCCGAAGGACTAGCGCCCGCATTCCCTAGACTCCCGGGATGGATGGGATTCCTCCCAGCGTCGAACTCCTCGAGACCGGAGCCAGGCTTCCCGGGCCCGGGCGTCGTGGGGCGTTCGTCGCTTATCGCGACCTGATCCATGTCGCGGCGTCCACGCGGGGCCTGCGCATCAGCACGCACAAGGAAGTGCTCGGAATCCCCCGGGTCTTCCTTTCGGATTCGGCCTCCGTGCTGCGGGTGGTCCAGGCGCTGCGTGCGCGGGTCGGGGAGCTGCCGGACGGCGCCGCGCGGCTGCAAAAGATGGAGGCTCTCGACCGGACCATCAGCGGGGCCGAGCCTCCCCGGTTGACCCATGCGCTACTCGGGCTGTGTGGGCTGCTCTTCGGCCTCCAGCTGGTCGTCCCCGGGTTCACTGCGGCGGGTGCACTTCACCTGGAGCTGGCGTCGATCGAACCCTGGCGCATGGTCACAGGCCACTTCCTCCACGAGCCTTTCGGAGAAGGCCTCCGGGGCTTGCTCTCTCCGCACCTGCTCTTGAACGGCCTGGGTCTATGGGCGCTCGGTAGCTTCGTGGAGCGCATTCTGGGCCCCTTCCGAACGGCCGCCGTGCTTCTGTTGGCGGGCGTGGGGACAGTCTGGGCGTCCACGGCTGCCGGCTATCCGGTGGTGATTGGCGCCTCGGGCCTGGTGATGGGCTTGGCAGGGGTGATGGTGGTTCTCGAGGTCGTTCGCCCGGAACAAGTGCCGGCGCCCTGGCGCATTCATCGCGGCTTGCTCCTGGGCCTGCTCGCGGGCGATCTGATCCTGACGGGTTTCCTGCCAGGCGTGGCTCATGCGGCCCACTGGGGCGGCCTGGCGGGGGGCGCGCTGGGAGCCTGGGCTGTGACGGCCCGCCTTCTTCCCGGTCGGCCAGCGGGGCCCGGCATTCGCCGCGTCGGCTTCGCCTCGGGCGTTCTCGTCCTGCTCGGGTTGGTCGGGTTGGGCTGGTCGGCTCTGGCTCCCGACACGGCGAGCATGCGCCGCGCCAGTCGCTTGGTCGAGAACCCTTCGGCCTCGCCGGGCCTGTTGAACGACGAAGCCTGGACGATCGCGATCTCGGAGGACGTGAGCGAGGAGCAGCTGGTGGTCGCCGAACGCATGGCCGAGAGGGCCGTCAACGAGACGGCCCGGGCCAATCCCTCGCTCCTCGATACGTTGGCCGAGATCGCGTTCTTGCGAGGTCGGCCCGAAGAAGCCGTCGATCTGATCGAGGAAGCCATTCGCCTGGCACCGCGCGTCGGCTACTTCCACGAACAACGTCGGCGTTTCACGGGAGAACGGGCCGCGGACGATCGCCCGCCCGGTCCCACGCTACCTGCCCCACCCCGCCGGGAGCCCTTCCCGCTGCCGGAGGAAGGCCTCCGCGTGTAGCGGGGACGTTCTTTCCGCTGTTTCCGTTATTCGAGGCGGGCTTTGCCCGCCTCGAATAACGGAAACAGCGGAAAGAACGTCCCCGCTCTCGCTACTCGATGACCTCGCCGTCTTCCGGCAGGACGACCGCTCCCGAGAAGCTCTTGCCGACGACGTCCCGGTAACGAGACGAGAACACCGGCGGCGGACGCAGGCGGATCAGCACCAGCCCCCGCACACCCGCACGGGAAGCGAGAGCGCCGGCATCTTCGAGGTGGAGGTGCAGGGAACCTTCGTTCTTGAGCTGCTCCAACTGGTCGATCCCGGCCTCCTCTGCAGCATCGAGGGATGCGCCATACAACGCTTCCGTCCACAGCCAATCCGCACCGCGAGCCAGTTCTTCGACGCCCGCCGCGGGTTGGCCCCGGGTCGCGATGGCCAGGGAGCGGGCCGCGGTTTCGACCCGGATGCCGAGGACCGGTGGATCGGTCCCGGCCAGGGGCACGACAACGACTTCCATCTCGCCGACATGGAGCCGGGTCTCGTCCGTGATCTCCTGGACGGGCGTCAGGCCACCCTCGGCGGGCAGCGCCCAGAGTTCGGCCTGCCGCCGGGCTTCTTCCTCGTACACGCTGCGTAGCCGCTCGACCAGCTGGGCGGTTCCCGGCGGGCCCAGGATCTGGAGCGGCACGTCCCGTTGGGCCAGCCAGCCGCTGATCCACAGGTCGTCGAGGCCCAGGGTGTTCTCGGGCACGAGTTGACTGAGGATCAGATGGGACGGCTGCCAGGCGGGGATCTCTGCCGCACGGAGTGCAGATGCCACGCCCCGGCCGGCATCGACGAGCAGCATGTCGCGATCCAGGCCCACCGCGATGGCGGGGCCCGATCGGTTGTGGTTCTCGAAGATTCCCCCGGTTCCCACCGCGACCGCGGAGAGGGTCTCGAACCGCCGTGCCTCGAGGGCTGCAATGCCCTCCGCAACGGATTCGAAACGCTTCGACATCCAGGCCATTGCCCACATGACGACCACGAGGGCGGTGAGGATGCCGAGCACGACCATTCGTAGGCCGGTATTCATGAGGTCGGCCGCCAGGAGTGCAGGGTCGGCCTCACTCGAAGACCACCGTCTTGTTGGCGTAGGCGATCACCCGATCCTCGAGGTGGTTGCGAACGGCCTTGGCGAGCACCATCCGCTCGACGTCGCGCCCCTTGCGCAGCAGATCCTTGACGGCATCCCGGTGGGACGTATGAACCACGGCCTGTTCAATGATGGGTCCCTCGTCGAGATCCGTCGTCGCGTAGTGAGCGGTGGCGCCGATCAATTTGACGCCGCGCTCGAAAGCCTGGTGGTAGGGCTTGCCGCCCATGAAGGCGGGCAGGAAGGAGTGATGGATGTTGATGATCCGGTTCGGGTACGCGGCCACGAATTCCCCGGAAAGCACCTGCATGTACCGGGCAAGCACGATCAGATCGACACCCAGACCGTCGAGAAGCTCGCGCTCCCGTCGCTCCTGATCCGCCTTCGTCTCCTTGGTAATCGGGAACACGTGATGGCCTACGCCGAATTGTGTCGAGACCGGTTCGAGGTCTGGATGGTTGCTCACGACCGCGACGATCTCGCAATCGAACTCACCGGCCCGGTGGCGGAGCAGGAGATCCCAGAGGCAGTGGTCGTAGCGCGAGACGAAGATCGCGACTTTCTTCTTGTCGCCCGGCCAGGTGATGTGCCACGTCATATGAAAACGTTCGGCGACTTCCGCGATGGCTCCTTCGAAACCCGTCCGGTCGGAGGTCAGCTCCGCCAGATCGACCCGGATGCGTTGGAAGAACTGGCCCGCTCCGATGTCCGTGTGCTGGTCCGCATCGAGAATGTTGCCGCCATGGCCGTGGAGCACCTGGGCCAGGCTGGCCACGATCCCCCTTCGGTCCGGGCAAGTAACGATCAGCGTTGCGATCTCGGGGGAAGGGGGCATGGGCAAGCGATGCTAGCCACCCCCAGCGGCGTCTGATAGGGTGGCGAATAGGGGAATCACTCATTCCCGAGTCTTGTCGGGCAGGTTTCTGCACCGGCGGGGCGACCCGGGGCGGTGGGTTCGGCGCTCTCATGACATCCGGGACCGAAGCGAGAACTGGGTCTCGTGGGGTACGACCAACGCCGAGAAGGAGGTACAAACTTGGACCAATCTAGACCTACGGCGAGTGAGGTGGCGGCGTTCTAGCCACCCGAGCCGAAGACTGATTCTTCTCGGCCGTTGGGACGTTGTCCCAGGCCACCGCCCCCGAGAGCGCGGACGCCGTAGCCGCAATAGGGTCCCCTGGGATCTGCTCTCGGGGGTACTTTTTTTCGCGACCCCAGCGCCGGCAATCGCCCCATGGGTCTTCACCCGGGAGATTCGGCCGCCGGGGCGAAATGAGAGCCTCGAAGCCCGCGCCACGCCCCGCTTCCCGCCCGGACGGGGAAAGGGCCCGGAACTTCCGGGCACCAGCGAGGAGGGGGCGCCGCGCGGGCGAAACCTCGAACGTGGCCGAGCGTGGCATGCGGGCCCGACCTGGGCTGTGCTCGCGGTCACAGGGGCTGCAGGTATCATCCGGCCCCATGGGCGCAAACCCCTCCGAGGTGCACCTGGATCCGATGACGCCCGTGGCGCTGCTCGAGCGAACGCTGCGCGTATTCCCCAACAAGATCGCGCTTGTGTACGGGGAAACACGTTGGAACTACCAGCGTCTCGCCGACGAAGTTGGTCGACTGGCCGGAGCTCTCCAGCGTGCGGGGATCCTGCCGGGGGACCGGGTCGCCTTTCTTGCCCCGAACATCCCCGAACTGTTGGTCGCCCATTTCGCCGTGCTGCGGGCCGGCGCCGTGCTGGTCGCGATCAATACCCGCCTGAACGCCGAGGAAGTGGGTTACATCATCGGCCACTCCGGGGCGAAGATCGTGTTTTGCGATACGGAACTTGCGCCGCAAGTGGCCGACGCGCCCGGGGGGTTGGGCGCGAATCCCTTGTTGGTGAACATCGAGGATCCCGTCGCCGGGCTCCGTGGGACGCCGCTCGACGGTCCGACCTACGCCGAGTTCGTCGAAGGCGCGCCGGTGTTGCCGATCTCCTGGGCGCCCGACGACGAGGATGATCTCACCTCGCTCAACTACACGAGCGGTACGACCGGTCAGCCGAAGGGTGTCATGTACACCCACCGCGGCGCGTTCCTGAACGCCCTCGGCGAAATGATCGTGCACGATCTCGGCCGCGACACGGTCTACCTTTGGACGCTGCCGCTCTTCCACTGCAACGGCTGGTGCTTTCCGTGGGGTGTGACAGGGGCAGGCGGGACCCATGTCATGTTGCGCGCAATCGAGCCGGCAGAGATTCTCGAGCTGATCCGCCAGGAGCGCGTGAGTCACTTCAACGGCGCGCCCACCGTATTGCTGATGCTCTCCGAAGCACCCGAGGCCCAGGGCGTGCATTTCGATCCGCCGATTCGCGTGGCCACCGGGGGCGCGCCGCCCTCACCCACGATCCTGCGGCGGATGGAAGAGCTGGGCATCCGGGTCACCCATCTCTACGGGCTCACGGAAACGTACGGCCCCCACGTCTATTGTGAGATGCAGGCGCGCTGGGAGGATCTCGACCCGGACGGAAAGGCTCGGGTCATGGCTCGCCAGGGTGTTCCCTATCACCACGCGACCCACCTTCGGGTCGTCGATGACGCCATGGCGGATGTTCCCGCCGACGGCGAGACGATGGGTGAGGTCGTGATGCGCGGCAACAATGTCATGAAGGGGTACTTCCGGGATGAGGAAGCCACTCGGGCGGCCTTTGCGGGTGGCTGGTTCCACTCGGGCGATCTGGGCGTCATGCATGAGGATGGCTACATCGAGCTTCGGGATCGGAAGAAGGACATCATCATCAGCGGTGGCGAGAACATCTCGACAATCGAGGTCGAGCACGTCGTCGTGACCCACCCGGCGGTGCTGGAGGCCGCCATCGTGGCGATGCCCCATGAACGTTGGGGCGAGGTGCCGAAGGCCTTCGTTTCCCTGAAGCCGGGCGAGAGCCTGACCGAGCAGGAATTGATCGACTACTGTCGCGACCGCCTGGCCCACTTCAAGTGCCCCAAGGCGATCGAATTCATCGAGCTTCCGAAGACTTCGACCGGCAAGGTCCAGAAGTTCCGACTGAGGGAAAAAGAATGGGTTGGCTACGAGAAGAGGATCGGCGGTTGAGACGGCTTGGTGTCGCCGCCGTCGTAACAAGCATCTTGCTGGCGGGTGTCTCCGCCGGTGCGGATTCGCCCGAAGAGCGTTTCGCGGCGGCACTGCGCTTTCGAACCGTTTCCCATCAGGACCGGGCCCAATTCGATCCGGCCCCGTTCGCTGCGCTGCATGCCTATCTCGAACAGGTGTTTCCCCGCGTTCACACAGAACTCCTGCGCGAGCGCGTTGCCGAGCACAGCCTTCTGTACACGTGGCAGGGGAGTGATCCGGCATTGCAGCCGTTGCTCCTCACTTCTCATCTGGACGTGGTTCCCGTCCCGGAGGGCACGGAGGAAAGCTGGGAGCAGCCGCCGTTCAGCGGTGTGATCGTCGACGGCCATGTCTGGGGCCGTGGTGCCCTCGATGACAAGGTGGGCGTGCTGGCCACCCTCGAGGCTGTCGAGAACCTGCTGGCCGGAGGTTTCGCACCGCGCCGCACCGTGCTGCTGGCATTCGGCCATGACGAGGAACTCGGCGGCGATCATGGCGCGGCGGCGATCACGGCTCTGCTGGAAGAGCGGGGAGTTCGGCTGTGGTTCAGTCTGGACGAGGGCATGATCATTGCCGCGGATGGCGCGCTCGGCGTGACGAAGCCGATTGCCCTGATCGGGGTCGCCGAGAAGGGCTACCTCTCCCTACGCATGACCGCGCGTTCGCCCGGAGGCCATTCGAGCATGCCAGCGCCGGGTGGCTCCATCGGCAAGCTGGCGCGTGCCGTGATCGCGCTCGACGAGAACCCGATGCCGGAACGCTCGGGCGGCGTGTTCGGGGAAATGTTGGGCGCTCTCGGGCCGGAACTTCCGTTCTGGCCACGCCTCTTCCTCACCAATCCGCTCTTCTCCTGGATGACGCGTTCGCGGCTCTCGAGTGACCCGACGGCAAATGCGTTCATACGCACGACCACCGCGGTGACCATGGCAGGTGCGGGTACGAAAGAGAACATCCTGCCCCGAGAAGCCTGGGCGCTGGTGAACTTCCGGATCATTCCGGGAGATACGAGCGGCGCAGTGATCGAACGGGTGCGCAAGATCGTTGGCCCCGACATCGAACTCGAAGTCGTTCGCGCCCGAGAGCCTTCGCCGACTGCGGATACGCGGTCCGAGGCCTACGCCGTGCTGAGCGAAACCATCGGAGAGATCGCGCCGGATGCCGTCGTGGCGCCGGCCCTCGTGGTCGGGGGCACCGATACCAAGCACTACGGCCGGATCGCCGATGACAGCTTTCGCTTCATGCCCCTCCGGGTAAGCCTGGCGGATCGCACGCGGGTGCATGGCGTGAGCGAGCGGCTGGCCGTAGACGCCTACCTGGAGGCCATCACCTTCTACGAGGCCCTGCTGCGGAGGAGCGCTGGCGCCCCCTAGTGATATGATTCATAAATAAAGGGCACTATTGGACTATCCACGTTACCCTCGCGGCGAACGGCCAGAGGGGCACGATGCGGGTCGCAGCCGAGATTCACCTCAGCAAGAGCCAGCGGGCGACGCTTCAGCAATGG
>JAAETT010000172.1 GCA_024228115.1 bacterium | reverse complement strand
GGTGACAGTCTGTGCGGTAGTATCCGGCTTCATGAAGGGGCCCTTGTTGAGGGGAAACGCGTGTCGCAACACGTTTCTACCGCAACTGGGGCCTTCTTCAATTCAGGAACGCGACTTCTTCATGAATTATTCGGGCTAGGCCCGCGAACGAGCTCCCCGCAACAATCATCTGCGCCCCACTCATCGATTCTTCCTCTACTAGTGATACGAACGGCTCAAGGACGAAATTCTCAGGTTTCAGCTGGTCCGAAAATCCCCTGGCACGTCACGAGGTATCCTCACCACGGCCGTCGATCGGATGGCGCTCTCGGCACGAGCGGCCCACCGGCTGATGCGGGTCGCGCGGACGATTGCCGACCTGGCGGATGAGGAGAAGGTGGGGCCGGGCGTAATGGCGGAGGCGGTGGGGTTTCGGGCGGAATGTTAGGTGTCTCGTCCCAGCCCCAGCTAGAGCTTACGACAGAAGAGAACCGTGCGGTGAGGTGGGATGACCGTGTGGGTATGTAGGTCGTCAGCGACGTTCGAGTCTACCGTGCCCTTTCTCTTGACACCAGCCGGCCCTGAAGTCGTGAAACTACCACCCAGACCTTCTACGTTGTCGTCGATATTCGGGTCGAGGCCTGCCCGGTCGGCCCCCATGGGGACCCTCCGTTCGAACTCCATTGCCTCCTCGAATCCCGACGGGCACGTGTTGTCGGTGTCCCAGAGGATAATCGCCCCGGTAGGCATTGATGAGCCTGCATCTAAGGCATACGGCACGCTTGCAATCTGCTGCCGTGGGTCAAGGGTGAACGGGCTCGCAACACCGGGCCCGGTCAACACTTCCAGTTCCATATAGCGTTGCGTCCCGGACTTAAAGACCTGTGCAAGCGGGTTCCCGATGTCGGGCGTCGAGAGCAAGACGTTGTAAATCCCGTCCTTGACGCCCACGGTGAGCATCTTGCCGTAGAGGGGGATTCCGAGGCTCGGTTGTTCGTAGAGCCGGAAGTCGATGGTGTAGTCGCCATCGTCAACCGTCGAGCCATCGGCGAGAGTCAGGACTCCCTGGTAGCTCAGGAGCTCGGGCGCGTCAGCTCGGGTCGGCGCAGGTGCCAGAACGACAGCTGCGAGCGCGGCCAACAGAAACAATCGGTTCGGTAGGGGCATGACGTGACCTCTAGGAGTGGGCTAAGGGTTGGCCTGGTTCAGGATCGTTCGCAGATCGCCTGCATCAATGACTCCATCGTCGTTTGCGTCTGCGGCTTGTTGAGCAATGGCTTGGTTTTGAGCGTTCCCGGGGATCGTCGCGATCAAGGCAGAGTCGGTGACGATCCGGCGACCCACTGCCACGTCGGAGACATTGACGACGCCATCCGGGCGCCCGAGCGGCGAGACATCGCCGGCCTTTCCTGGGTGATCGGTGCCATCAGCCGGATCGCTACCCGTCGCTGCTTCTCCGTCCGCTTTCAGGTCACCGTCGAGATCCCATCCCGCAGGAACGCTCGCAATTGGAACGATCCCGCCGGGTCCGTCGGTGAATCCGTCGCCGTCAGAATCGACGTCGCGCGGGTGCGTTCCCTGCCGGTGCTCCGCCAACCCGGTTACGCCATCGCCATCGACGTCACGGCCCAGGAATGTCTGGGGCTGGAAACCAGGCAGGTGGACGTAACCTGCTCCGAGTGCTGGGCCTCCGTCGCCCTCCAGTGCGATCGGCGTGGCCTGACCGGCGGTCACGGTGCCACGCACTCCGGCATCCGCCCCGCCTGGAACGATTTTCCCGATGGACAGAGGCACTGAGCCGTCTGTCTGGTTGCCCGTTGCGAGGGAACCCAGCACCCCCGCAACCGGATCCGGTCGGATCAACGGATCAGTGGCGCCACCGGGGATGAGTGAATCCAGCCAATCCGTGACTCCGTCGCCATCCGTGTCAGGGCGGAAGCGGCTCGAAGCCAGATTTTCTTCTTCTTGGTTACTGAGGCCATCCCCGTCGAAATCCTCGGACGGGTTGAGAGTGGGAGGGAAAGAAAGCGCGTTCCGCGGGTCCGTTCCGAACGCAATCTCGTCGAGATCGGGGAAGCCATCGTTGTCCTGATCGTCATCCACACCGTCACACTTGCCATCCATGTCGAGATCGGCGATGTCGATAGGATCCGCGTGGTCGTCACAGGCGTCGAGAGGCGTGCAGACACCATCGCCATCGTCATCTGCCCCACCTGCGTAGAGAGGGCATGGGTCATTGCCCGTGCACACGCCCGCAACCGACATGGGGCCATCGCACAGACCATCACCGTCAGCATCTGGGAGCAACGGGTTCGGATCCAGGTTGTCTGCCAACCCATCTTCATCATCATCGGGATCCGCCGCATCACCGATACCGTCCCCGTCCGTGTCCCGCGTCTCGTTCGGATCGTCCGGACGGAAATCATCTCCGTTGAGTACGCCATCGCCGTCGCGATCCGTGTCCGCCACGTCGCCGATCCCATCGCCATCCAGATCGGACTGCTCGTTCGGATCGTGGGGGAACGCATCCTGGGCGTCGGGAACTGTGTCGCAATCCAGGTCCCCAGGGCAGGCCGAGGAGAAATCCCCTCCGGGGCGCGTAGCAACCGCAAGCAACCCCATGGCGTTCACGTGGGCGTCGGTCGGACTCCACACGCCACCAGTCATCTCGTTGTCGTTCAGGAGCTCTGCTTCCAGATTGGCTTCGGGTACACCGAGCCAGTGAAGGGCCGCGAGCCGGGCCGCCACTTCAAGCCTGGAATCGTCTGAAGAGACTGGCGACGTGGTCAAGAAGGCTTGGGGAACCGCCAGATCCACCGCCGTGGCCGTCCCATACAAGCCACGTACGATCTCCGCCGTGATTCCCAGGTCACTAGGCGACTCCGCATCGACAGGTACGAAGTCGCCCCCCCATCCACCATCGAGGCGCCGCCGCCCGATCACTTCCGCCACCTTGGCCGTCGCACTGCCGGTCGTGACGTTCGCCGCTTCGAGCCCCCCAAGCACGAGCGCCGTGTCGTACGACGTCGCCCTTGCCCCCGCGACCCCGCCCCAACCATTTCCATTCGCCTGGGAGTCGAGCGTCATTGCGCGAGCCTTCATATCAACCCCGGTCTCTTCCAAGGCGCGGATCGCACGCGCCTGATAGTCCAAGGACGGTGCCTGACCATTCAAGAGCCACGACTTCGCTCTGCTCGCCGCGACCGTCCCACCCTGTCCAGCTTTCTCCAATGCGAGCAGTGCTTCCGCGGTGGCAACCCATTGGGTTTGAGGTGTACCCCAGGAACCGTCGGAGTTCTGATGGGCTTGGAGCCAAGTTATGGCGGAGGAGCGGGCTTGGCCGAGGGTGGCGGCGGCCACCGCCGTTGGAGGCGTGAGCAGGACCCCGCCTACGATCAGCAGTCGAATCACTTCGCTCTTGATTCTCATCGGCCTCACCTCGCGCTCTCCTCTCACTTCAATGATCCCTGCAATCAGACATCGAATCCTGACCCGCTCACTATTCTGTGCGCTTCCTCCTCAATGGCTCTTGCCATGCGGTCGCCCGCCTAGCTATGGACTCCATCATCTCCTCAACCTCGCTCAAGAACACAATCCGAAAGCGCCTATTTGCCTCAACACGCTGAGGGGCCGTCGGATACTTGCAACAGCTCCTGCGCCTCCCTGCCCTTGGTGCAAAAACCGGCACCCTCAATGCATTGCCTCGATGATTCATCAGCGGACGATCCCCTCTCCCTGTGGCCAGAGGGCACGGCCCGTGCACTGACTCATCCGCTGAACAACTCGTCAATCAACTTCTCTAACCGCTCCCCCTCCTCCGTCGGTCGATATTCCGAGTCGAAGCCACATATCTGGAGACGTTCCCCGCAGAGATCCCGGAGAGTATCGGCGTCGTCCAGAGTCAAAACTCCACCACCTGATCGTGCCTTCTCGATTCGTGCCCGAAGCTCAACCGAAAGCTCGAGAGCTTCGAGGATATATTCGAGGTCTGCCTGCGAGAGTCGCACTATTCGTCCAACCCAAGCTGACGCAATAGACGTTCGACCTTCTTACTCGAAGTCGGATTCACGGAAATGATCTCGCCCGTGGCTGGGCTACGCACAACCTCTGCCTTTCTTCCGACGAATCGCTGGCTCGGCCTACCCCACTTGTCAATCTTGACGGCTCTCGTCTGCAGCGGGTTCCGAATCGCATCCAGCTCATCGGCTGTCGAAACTCGACGGCTGATTTTTTGCTGCACGCCGTGGGGGTTGACTCGAATCCCGGTCCGAGTTGCGCCCCCTGAAACCGCTCTCCCGAGCGATCGGAGCAAGAGCCCTTCACCAAGCGAAATGGCACCCAGTGCCACGTTCGTCGGCTCAGAAAGGAAGGAGAGGACCGAGTTTCGTCGTGCTGCTGCTCCAGCCCCGTAGAACGTGCTGCCGTCGCCCTCGAACAAGGCTTGCTCTCGCTGTGCCTGGAAACCAACCGACCGTGCGTGAAAGAACTCACTAACGCCCGATACACCAAAGTGTTCGACGGAGCCCAGGAACTCACCGAGCGATGATGGTGGAACTGCGGCCCGAATCGTTGGAGCGTTTTGGCTTTGGGAATAGCTCCCCGGCCTCAGCCCACTCGGATCCCAAAATCGGTACGGGTTGTTCGATGCATACGCATACATCTCAGGTGCATCGAGCCCCAACGGGTCAGACTGGAGGAAGCTGCCGGTCGCAGGGTCATAGTGCCGAACACCCATCCGAACCAGCCCGCTCCCGCCTTCGGTCCGCTGAGAAGCGAAGCCTCGCTCAAGCGCGGCCACGCCGGAACGGACAGACCCGAACGACTCGTACCTGGCTGGTGGTACGTCGAGAGTCGTCGCGCCTGCCTCGTCCGTCGTACTTGTCCGTGCAACATTCGCGCTTCCGTCGCGATAGATCTGATGGACGATGTGGCCTGTCGCCGTCAGGGTCACCTCGGCCATGGCGGAATCAACGCCCGCGCCACGGACGATTCGATGGCGCTCGACGCCTTGGATTTCCAGAGAGGGGCTCGGATAGAAAGCGGCACCCCCGGTTTCGAAGCGCTGGTAGAGGCTCCGCTCGGCGTCGTATTGGAGGTCGGACACGTAGCTCCCGTCGCTCGCACTCACGGAGCGAAGCGCGTTCAAGGCGTCATATCCATAGGTGGTGGTCACACCCGCGACGAGGTGCGAGATGCGGCGGCCGGCTCCGTCGTGGGCAAATTCTTCAAGAATCGTATCCGTTGCCGTTTCCTTGATGCGAACGAGCTGATCGGCGGCATCAACGACGTGGGTCGTATCGAGGCCGCTGCGGGCTACGTGGCCGGTTCGGTTGCCGACCGCGTCGTAGCGGAACACCTCGGTTTCGGTGGTCGGGTAGGTGACATCAGTGATCCGGGAACGAGCGTCGTAGAGTAGGGCGGTCGTACCCTCGGCGGTGGCAATGCTGCCTGGATTTCCAAGTAGGTCGTAGTCGGTATAAATGGCGAAATCACCGCTGCTACCGGGGATCGTCATGTCCACTCGATCCAGGAATCCGGTGGTATTGAACTGCGCCGTCCAGCGGCCTCCGCTTGGGTCGTCGCGGCGCACGAGCCGCCCGATGGCGTCGTACTCGAAGTGCCATGTGCCGGCCTGGCTGTCGGTCACGCGGGAAAGGAGGCCCCGTTCGTCGTGTTGGTAGTTGACTCCGATGCTGGGACTCGCAACGCCAGTCGGCTGGATGTGGCTTATCAGCTGGCCATCTTCGTCGTAGACGAAGCGTTCGGTGCCAGCCAGCGCTTCTCGGATCGAAGTCACTCGATCCAGGAGGTCGTACTCATAGAACCGTTCCACATTGCTGACAGCCGCCCGGCTCTTGGTCAAGCGCCCGTAGGCATCGTATTTGAAGGTGTCCGTGTTGAAACCCGGGCCGCCGGAAGTCGAATCAAGGCGAGCGGTCACCAATCCTCGCTCATCGTGAACCCGGTGGACCTGCTCCCCCGCTCCGTTCTGCGATTGAACGAGGTTTCCGACTTCGTCGTAGGAGAAGTAGCTGTGACGGCCAAGACCATCTTCGGTCGCGACGACACGCCCAAGCAAATCGTAGTCGACCTTCGCGCTGTGGCCTTTGGCGTCAACCTTTTCTACCAAGCGGCCCAGAAGGTCGTAGAGAAGCGTGGTCGTCGCCTCGTCCGGAGTGGAATCGGCCACCTTGAGGGTACGGCGGCGCCCCAGTTCATCGTACGTGGCAACACTTCGCCTCGACTCGGCATCCAGGGATTCCAAGAGGAGACCCATTTCGTCATAGAGGGGCGCATGGAAGACCAGGCGGTTTCCGGGCGCCCGGACTTCGAGGGGGCGGCCCTCTTCATCGTACTCGGTCGTGGTCTCCCGCCCGAGGGCATCGGTGCTCCGGATTGGACGTGCCAGCAGATCGTATTCGGTGGTCGATACGGCCCCGGATGGATCGGTCACGGCGACTGGATTTCCATCCAAGTCGTACGCCGTCAGGCTGGTGCGGCCGAGTGGGCTCGTCGTCGAGATCAGTCGATCTCGTTCATCGTACGCAAAGCTCGTGGCATGACCCAGGACGTCTTCCGTCTGCGTGCGACGATCCATCACGTCGTAAGTGAAGCTGGCGTCGGTCCGGATCACTGGGCCCGGCTGCGCCGGGTCGGGTACGACGGTTCGTGTCTCGGTTGGAAGGCCATTTGCGTCGTAGTCGATCTCTTGAATCGCCCCGGACGGATCGGTCACGGTGAGGGTCCGGCCCAATTCGTCGTAGGTGGTTGAAGCCGTCAGACGAGCAGGCCTCGCATTCGAGCCGATGCCGATGGTCCGGTCGGTCTCCACCGCAATGGGCCTGCCCAAGGGGTCGTTCATCACCCGAATCGAATGGCCGTATGGGTCAATCGTGCGTTCCACCGCGACGCCCAGGGTGTCGAACTCGAGGCGTGTAGTGGCGAGGCGTCCGTCGCCGAGGTGGGCCGTGGTCTGTACGCGGTTTCCAAAGCCATCGACTTCGTGCTCGCGAACCGTCTTGAGCATTCCGTCCAAGGTCACCCGCTCGGTGAGTAGGTTCCCCTGCTCGTCGTAGATCCACTCCCGGGTGTTTCCGCGCTTATCCGTATGCGAGGTTGGCTGCCCGAGGATGTTGTGGGTCCAGGTCTCCGTCTCTCCGGCTCGGTCGGTGCGAGAGATGAGATTGCCCGCATCGTCCCACAACGCGGAGGACGAGAAGCCCAAGGCATCCGTCTCCTGGGTTTGCTCTCGCGTGGCAGGATCCAGAAATGTGTAGTCGGTGACGACACCGCGGGGGCTGACGAAGCGCGTCACGTTTGCGTAGCCATCAAAAAAGTGCGTCTCGACCCCGCCGTCCGGGTGGACAACGTCAGTTCTCTTCCGGAAGTAGTTGTACGAGAATGTGGTCGTTCGGTCGAGGGAATCCGTATGACTGTAGACCGTGTCGTTCGGGTAATAGACGAACGTCATCGAGTAGTCGCCGCTGCCGTTTTGATCGCGGTCTTCTGGCTTGGAGAAACGAAGCAAATTGTGATTGAGATAGGAGTTCGAAAGCCCGCCGTAGTACTCGTAGCTCCAAGGCCTTCCCGAGCCTGGTACCAGCTCTTCCTTGGCCACCTGAACCGGATCCATGTATTCGATGAGATCCGGCGCGGAATCGACGGTGTAACGCCATTTTCTCTGGGTCCAGTCCCGGATCTCGGTCAAAAATCCGGTCTGCTGGTCGTAGAAGAACTCGAGATCTCGATCAGCAGCATCGGTCACCGAGGTCAGCACGCTACCGGTGTAGTTGCATACGATGGTGTTCCCGTTGCGATCCGTCAGAGAGGAGATCCGCGCGATCCCCTGCCCGTCAGCCGGACGGAACTGAATCACCATGCGTGATTTAGTAGTCAACGTGTAGGAACCATCACCGTTTCGGATCAGCGTATGATGGTTCCAATCTTCCGGCGTCAGCGAAACTCCGTCGTCTGCCCACGGCTCCTCGGCAGCCGTTTCATCGACCCAGACCGCGGTCTCGTCGCCTGAGACGCCCGGATCTCCGGGATCCTCGCGGATATGCTGTTCGAAGCTGTGGACCCATCCGTGGCCTAGCACGCCTTCGTAGTCCAAACGAGAGCTGTAGGTACGCACCAGGCCAAGGTCCATTCCGCCAGGACCAGGAATCAGGATGTCTTGATTACTCTCGAAGTAGTTGCCGTGGGTCACGCTGACCGGATCCCCCGCCCAACTGCCATTTCCCAATGCGTGTGTAAAGGATGGAATATGAACCTGATTCGCCTCGATCACGCTTGCAAGCGCTGAGGGGAATTGCTGCTCGCCGCCACCGATGTTCACCTCGCTTCCGAAGATCGGGCTGCCTCCTCCCGCCGCAGACGGAGAGATGATCATGCTCTGGCCCTTGCTCCCGTCTGCCTCCTTCGTCTGCCGAACGAACACATAGCCATCCCAGCCGTTGTAGCTGAACTGCGATCGAGTCATGATCCTGAGTTCGGTCGTTGTGTTCGAGTGTGGAACCCACGGAAGGCCGCAACTCCCCGCTTGAATATTTCCCTTGTGGGGTTCCTGGGTCTGCGCCCAGAAGCTGCGAGCGATCTCACAGAACGTCGCATAACCGATGTTCGGGGTATTCATGGCCGCGCCAGGCGAGATGTGATGGGAAAGTCGATTGAATGCCCGCACGAAGAGCGGCGTTTCGCCGGCCGATTCACGCGTGAGCTGAAAGCCCTTCACCGTGGACACCGCTTCGACCCGGGCGATTTCCTCCCAGACCGCATGCTCGACCGCTGACCCATGGTGGCTAAGCAGATCGAATGCATGGTCGCTGTTGGCCGTTGTTTCTGTCGATTCGTGGGTCGAGATCGCGAACACCCCCTTGAGATCGATCAAGAGCTCTGATGGGTGGATTGCGAAAGGAACCTCAAATAGACGATCAACCTGTCTGCCGGACGAGACTAGCCCTGCCGATGGCGCTCCAAGGGGAATCCGGCGGTGGAGCGCTAGGATGCGGTCCACTCCTCGGCGTTCGACCCACCAATACCAGCGGTCAGCCAATGCCAGGAGCGACCCCGTCAATACCTCCTGGGCCGTCATGTCTTGAGCGAGGTAGAGCTCGGAAGGCCCTTTGTTGCCGTCCTTATCGAGATCAATGAAGATCTCTTGCGTCCCCGGCTCCTCGACGAGCGGGTAGGTCTCCCCCGCCTCGATCAGTGAATCGGCGATTTCGCTGATACGAGTCGGGCTGGATGTCCAATCGTCGAACGACGGCAGATAGACTCCGCCCGCGGCCAGGTCGTCATGGACAGAAAGTGTGTTTCTCACCGGCGGGCCAGCACCTGCAAACATCGGCGATCGCTCTTCGACGGCGAGGACCAGCGTCGTGCCGAGATCGAATGTCGAAGTCGCCCATCCAATCGGTACGCCGTCGAGCGAAACGGTCGGAAGCGTCACGATCGGGTTTCCGCTCACGCCAACGAGGGATTCATAACCTTCGGGCTTCAGGTCCCCGATGGATGCTCCGGTCGCCGGGAAGGTGAGCGTCAGCCTCTTGCCTTCCCACTTTGCGGACCAATCCGACACCTCCATGACCTTGTTCGGATCACTCAGTGGAAGGTCCTGGCAGTTCGTGGTCCCCACCGTGCATAGGTGAAGAAGGCGTAGATAGCGGTAGTCGGGGGCACCAAGTGTACCAGCGGCCGGGTGGGGGCTCGCCATCTCGTGGAGATCAATCAGACTTGCGGCACGATTGACCGGCAAGACACCTGACAGACGATACGGGAGCGCATTCGGAATCACGCCGGGTTCTTGCTTGATGATCGGCCCCCCGCGCATCGCGTCCTGTACGGAGAGGGCCGCCCCGTTGGTAGAGGTGGAGGCCAAGTGTGCCCGCACTTGATCCTCGAAGACCTCGGACGTCAGCATCGGCGTCACGCGATCGTAGTACGACGCGTAGTCGAAAGTCAGCGCCGGATCCGTCCCAATGCCCAGACCCGGGTCCGGTCGCCAATCGCGAAGCTTGAACGAGGGGTCAAGGGGCACCCAGGTCGGGCCCCGCTTGGCGGGGTGGTCTTGCGTACCTCGGTAGCTCCCCATCGGCACCTGCGCTTCGACCCAAACATTGGTCGAGCGGATGCGTCCGCCAGATGCAGTAATCGCACGCAGACCGTTGGCAAGCGTCCACCCCTCTGGTTGCGTCAGATGAAAGGGCCTCGACTTCGTCCCACCCCAGCGTGCACCCGCTTCATCCCCTTCGACTTCGATCACACCGCGAACGAAGCGAGCGGGAGTGCCTGAAACGCGAAGCAGCGACACAAGGAGAGCGGCGAGGTCGTACTCGTTTCCTCCTTGTGCCAGAAGGGTCTGCTCGGGGCCCTTCCGGAGCCCATAGTAAGCTTCATAGTCGAACTCGTTTCGCACGAACTCGAAGATCCGCACTGGGTCATTGCCGAGATCCAAGGCCTTGTCTTGGATCCGCTGGCTCAAGACGACGTCCGGCAGCTCCTCTTGCAGGTACGCCGGATTCGCGTTTCCGCTAGCCACCCAGACCACCTGGAACACGATCAGGAGAACGAGAATCTTCACGGCGTGTTCTTTCCAGCGCCCAACACCGCGGGGTGGTTCGCGCCGAGCGTTCGTACAGTTGGACGATCGCCCAGACCACCTCCGATTTTTCGGCTTTGCGGCAGCGAAGCCTCGAGATCTCTCAACAAGCCAACCGCTACTTGCGTTCGTTCCGCAGGCGTACCCGCATCGACGAGCGTTTGGCACCGGGCAGCCAGCTCAGCCATTCGGCCTTCGATCGAGCGTCTCTTATTTCCCGATGCTGATAGTTCGGAAGAGGCCTCCACCCAAAGGCCCTCTATCTCTTGCATCGATGCACCGACGAGCTGGGCTTCGGCGGATCCGTCGCCCAGGCTTGCTGCACGCACCGTATCGAATAGCGACTTCCTAAGCGCATCCAGGCTGCGCCCCATCAGTTGCGATGGATTGATCTGCTTGCGCTCTCGTACAACCTCGCCGAGGAGCTTGTCAGCGACCGCACGAGCCTGTGGTTTTGCGACGGGCGATGCCGGCCCAGCATGCGAGCGCATTGAAGCAAGGGCGGAGAGAAAAAGGGCGAGAACAAAGGCGATCCGCAGGAATACGCGAGAATGCATCAAGAGCCTCTAGTGAATCGTCAGAGGGGGAACAATACTCACGCTCAACGGGAACCCGTCCTCGTCGTATCCCTGAACCTGAATCGAAGGTACAACGATCAGTGCGGGGTCCAAGGTCGCATTTGCTCCGTCGTCAAGCGTGAAGACGAGCGATACTTGGTCGAAGGGTAGGCCCTGGGACGCGAGCGAAGCGACCACGTGACCTGTTGCCGAGTCATCGTTGATCCATGTGATCGGACCCCGCTGCATACCCGATATCTTCGGAGCAATGACGCTCTTCACGTCGATAATGAGCCCGGGATAGTCAAGGGATATCTCCAGCGCGTGCACCGGGGCCGACAGGTCGAAACGGATCTCTGGGTTCGGGATCGCCTTGTAGAGTTCGGCGGCCACAAGGAAGGAGCTGGTGAACCAGTTGAAGAACTGGAACAATGTTTGGGAAGCTGACCCTGCAACAACCGTAAGGTCGCCATTGTAGGCGTAGCCCGTGATCTCCTGTCCGGCGAGCTTCCTGACGACCTCAAAGTCGTAGTCATCGGCGGGTGTTCCGCTTGGGATGTCGACGGCGGACACGATCTGGCTGGCGATCTCGTACGAGTCATATGCGATGGTCGTCGGGTGCGGGACGACCCGCGACGTGGCCCGGGTAGTGAGGGGGTGGGTCGTTCCGTTGGTCTTCGACTTGAGCCGGTAGAGCATCTCTCCGCGCTGGAAGTCGTCGTGATCCGTCCCGCCATAGCCAATCACAACGTCCGCCTGGGGATTCACGTCCGTGAGGACCGGGTAGGTGCCGTCCAGGGGAATGAGGATTGTCGAGCCTGCGACGGCGGTGCTCGGAGCAACCGGCCCTTGGCATGCGGCCAGAGTGAGCGCAGCGACTACGAGAGCTACGAGTGTCTTGGTGCGCACCGACTTCCTCCTCATGGATCAACTCCGACGTCTACTCCCGTCGCACCCTACACGCGTGCACCTAACATGTGAACACTTTTCGTGAACTGAGTGCCTCCAGCTACGTCCGAGCGCCTCCAACTGTTCCTCCTAGCCGAGCCTTTCGTGTTTCAGGGGGATGTCCCAGAACCGGTTGATTTTCTGAGAGTTTGAGAGCGGCGGCTCCTTCACCCTCCGTGTATTACGGAGGGGGTCACTACACCAAGAAGGAACCGCCACCATGACCAAGCATGCCAAGAAGTCCGATCATCTC
>JAAETT010000171.1 GCA_024228115.1 bacterium | reverse complement strand
GGCGTGCTGGACGATCCAACAGCTGCGGGAGGCATTCCCCTTGGACCCCGCCCTTCCCTTTCTCGTCTACGATCGCGACTCGATCTTCTCGGCGGAGGTTACCGCCACGATCCGAAACCTTGGGATCGAGCCCATACGCACCGCGTACCGCAGTCCCTGGCAGAACGGGTTCGCCGAACGATGGGTGGGAACCTGTCGGCGTGAGCTCCTCGATCACGTGATCGTTGTCGGCGACGGCCACCTCCGGCGGCTTCTCGCGAACTACATCGCCTACTACAACGTCGAACGAGTCCACACTGTCCTCGGGGACTCACCCAGCGGACGCCCCAGCCAGGCCCAGCCTTCGCCGAGCGCAGAGGTGGTCGCCCTCCCTCGCGTGGGCGGTCTTCATCACCGATACGCCTAGCGCCAAGCAGCTTGATTCCGCGGCAGCCCAGCGGAGGCCCGCGACGAGTTCTGAGGACAGACAGCGGGCGCGGGAATCGAACCCGCGCCACTTCCGGCACTCCTCAAACATCCTGCCTTTGCGATCCCGAGCGTTGGCGTCTGGCCTGCGCCTAGTATGGAGTGGGCCCGTGCACAGACCTCATCCTTTCGAAGAAGAGGGGGGGGTGGACAGGGCGCGCGCGACGCCGAAGACTTCGACCGACCAACCTTCGTCGGCTGTGGGAGCGACCCCCACCATCTCCGGAGGAGTCACCGACGCGATCACGGATTCGAACTCTTCCCGTTTCGCCCTTCGGAGCGGCTCGAGCGTCGGGTCCTTCTGCGCCCATTCGATGTACGCAGGCCGATCGGCCTCGCCGTGGTTCTCGAACGACAGCTTCAGGTCCTCGAGAGCAGCCTGGAACTCGCGTGCGCGGACGTGGAAGCACGCATGGTTGTAGCGGGCCGCCGCCCCAAGAAAATCATCCGACAGCGCGTTCGCCAACCGGTGGGCATCCGGAAGATTCTCCCGGTCGAGGCTTGCCAGCCCGTTCCACAGGTCGCGCTCGGAGGGCCACTCGGCATCATCGTTGTGATCGTGGCCCTCCCCGCGAGGTGACTGCGGGTTTTCGAACCATTCCTGCGATGCCTTCGCGCCGGCCAGAACGCCGACGAAGAAGTTGGCGTCCTGCTCGAGCATGAGTCGAAGGGAGCGTTCGTCTCGATCCCCGATCGCCTGACGAGTCGTCCAGCGTCGCAGCGCCTTCCCCGTCGCGCCCAAGGCACGGGCGAGCTCAACGGCCACGTCCAGGCCCTTCTCCACGTCCTCCCGCGCCTCTTCCCCGGAAGACGGATCCTCCTCCCTGAGCGCAAAGCGGTGCAAGTACGCGACCGTGAGCAGGTACTTCGACTGGAACCAGCGCGGGTCCCGCCTGGCCTCGGCCGGCCAGAAGGGGATCTGCAGAGGCTTGGAGAGCTCCTCAAGTTCGCCGAGTGCCGACTCGAGCCGGGCGATCCCGCGGCTCATCACCGCACGGTCATCGAACCTCTCCGTCTCCTCCATCGCGACGTGGAGCATGGCGAGCGTGTTTCGTGGATCGTGAATCAGAGCTTCTCTCGGTCGACTGCAGCGGACCGCGGCATAGCTTTGCCAGCTCGAGGTCCCCATCGTGCTGTGACGCGTGGTCGAGGACTTCCAGAACCGATGGCGCTGGAACTCGAGCGCGCTCCATGCGGCGATCCGCTTCGCGAGCTCGTCGAGGTCGCCACGGGGGCCGATGTAGATCCGGTCGAGAACGTGCCCGATCGAGTTGGTCACTTCGACGGACGCCGACCATAGGCCGCCGCGCTCGTGCAGGGCGCCTGAGATACGCAAGTGCGGGGGCTGGCGGAGCCAGGCGATGAGTGGGCCGATGAAAGCGATCTGGGGCTGCAGCTCCAACATCTTTGGAAGATCCGCACCGCCGCCAGAAGGATCAAGCATCGTTCCTACGGGTGACGCGGCTGCATCTAGCTCGTCGGCGATGCGAGCGCGCACGCTATCAGCGATCGACTCCCTGCCAGCTGGCGCGACGACTCTGCCTACCGTGGCGTACGCGTAGCGGCCCGCCCTTTCGGTGATCTTCCAGACCGCCTTTCGAAGCAGCTGATATGCGAGGATGCCGAAGAACGCGAGCGTCACCAGATCCACCAGAATCGGCGGCGCCCGACCGATGAACGAAACGGCGGATTCGGTCAGGTCACTCCACGGCGGCGCGACGGTGCCCTTGCTGGGAGAGGCCGTATCCGAGTCTACCTCCGCGGCCACGCCCAAGAGGAGGAGCGTGCAGAAGATCGCACGCAGTCCGCTCATCGGAGGCCTCCGAACTGGCCGACGTGCAGATCGGATCGCCCCTCGCGCCTTTCGGGGACGATCGGATCGACGCGGACGTGAGCGTAGATGCGATGGGCATGGGGAACGACGACCTCGTGCGCGTAGAGCAGCACGGCCTCGGGAGTCCGCACGACGACCGCTTCGACTTCCGATTCGTCCGGACGTTCGTCGAGGTCGGACCTGCGAACCCGTACCGGAGGCGTCCGGCGAGAGACCGCCCACAGCTCGACGCCTTCGACCTCGGTCAGATTGAACTGCCAGGCCTTGGAGGAGAACCGGACAAGCACGCGCTCCTCACCGGCGCCTCGCACCTCAACGAGATCGCGGAACCACGCACCCCGATCATGCGGTTGGAATCGGAGTTGATATGTCACCCAGAGCTGCATCGAACTCGGATCGAGGTGGAGCCGGACCGACTCGACCATGCTTCGTCCTCCTCAGGAAACGTGAGTTCTCCTATTCGCCCTACTTGAAGCTGCTCAGCCCTTCTGCCCTGCCCTCTCGGCTTTCTACCGGTCGGAGCCCAAGTACAGCGCTCAGACCGCTACTGCCTAGACCTTGACGCCGAGGCCGAGCCCCCACGTGGAGATGTCCTCGAAGGCGGGGGCGTCCTCTCCGTTCTTGTAGTCAAAGGTCAGGCTCAGGTAGTCGTTGAGCTTGAAGTCGACGCCCGCGCGTTCTCATTATCGGATCGGCCGCTCCCGCCATTGCTGAATCATAACCGGGAGAGCCTATCGCACGCCCATCCAGCCCCGACAGTCTGGTGCGTGTGCGCGGCTCCTCGCAATCGTGTTGGCCCTACTCTCTTCGCGATTGCCCTGCTCCACTAGCCAGAGTGAGCAGGCCCTCGTCGAGCCCGCCTCCGCCAGCAGCTCGCGGTCCTCCGCCAGGCCGGACGACGACCCACGCTCACGTCCCTGGATCGCGGTTTCTGGGTCCTGCTGCGCCTGCTCTGGCTTCGCTGGGGGGAGGTCTTGGTCGCCGTCCAGCCCGAGACGGTCGTGCGCTGGCACCGGAAGGGCTTTCGCCTCTACTGGCGGTTTCGCTCCGGGAGGCGACCCGGCCGGCCGCGCATCCCCAAGGAAGTGCGACTGCTCGTCCGGCGCATGGCACTTGAGAATCCGTGGGGTGCCCGAAAGATCCACACCGAACTCGCGAAGCTCGGTATCGAAGTCAGCCTGGCGACCGTCTCGCGCTACCTCCCCAAGCGGCCGCTGGATCCGGTGCGGCAACAGAACTGGCTGACGTTCCTACGGAATCACAAGGATGCCATCGCGGCGATGGACTTCTTCGTCGTCCCGACCGTTCGCTTCCAGCTCTTGTACGTCTGGTTCGTCCTCGACCATGATCGCCGACGGCTGATCCATTTCAACGTCACGACGAATCCGACGGCGTGCTGGACGATCCAACAGCTGCGGGAGGCATTCCCCTTGGACACCACCCTTCCCTTTCTCGTCTACGATCGCGACTCGATCTTCTCGGCGGAGGTTGCCGCCACGATCCGAAACCTTGGGATCGAGCCCATACGCACCGCGTACCGCAGTCCCTGGCAGAACGGGTTCGCCGAACGATGGGTGGGAACCTGTCGGCGTGAGCTCCTCGATCACGTGATCGTTCTCGGCGACGGCCACCTCCGGCGGCTTCTCGCGAACTACGTCGCCTACTACAACCGCGAACGGGTCCACACGGTCCTCGGCGACTCACCCAATGGACGCCCCCGCGAGACCCGGCCTTCGCCGAGCGCAGAGGTGGTCGCCCTCCCTCGCGTGGGCGGTCTTCATCACCGATACGCCTGGCGCCACGCGGCTTGATTCCGCGGCGCTCGGCCTAGCGGAGGCCCGCGACGAGTTCTGAGAACAGACAGGAGGGAAAGTCTGGCTATGGTGAAGCCAGCCACCGTATTGGCCTGGCATCGCAGGGGCTTCAGACTCTTCTGGCGATGGAAGAGCAGAAGGCGTGGTCTCGGGCGACCTCGGATTCCCGTCGAAGTTCGTAGGCTGATCATCGAAATGGCAGAGATGAATGTCGGTTGGGGTGCTCCCCGAATTCACGGGGAATTACTCAGACTTGGAATCGAAATCTCCGAAATCACTGTCTCACGCTATATGCCCAAGCGCCCTCCGCTAGCGGGTTCGCGCCAGCGATGGGCAACGTTCGTGCGCAATCATTTGCACGAGACTCTTGCAGTCGACTTCGCTGTCGTGCCCACGGCGACGTTTGGCATCACTTATGTGTTCTTCGTCCTGAGCCTCGAGCGGCGTCGAGTCCTTCACTTCAACCTAACCCACCATCCAACCGCGGAGTGGACCGCCCAGCAAGTTGTCAAAGCTTGCCCGTTCGACCTCCCCGGTCGGTTTCTGATCCGTGACAACGACAAGATCTACGGAACGAATTTCCGGGACCGCGTCGACGGGCTTGGGCTCGAACAGATGCGAACCTCATTTCGATCTCCTTGGCAGAACGGGTATGCCGAGAGATGGATCGCCAGCCTACGAAGAGATTGCCTGGACCATGTGATCCCGATCAATGGGCGTCAGCTTCGTCGAGTGATTCAGTCGTATGTCGTCTACTACCACGAAGACCGAACACACCTCGGACTTGAGAAGGACACTCCCGAAGAGCGGCCGATCGAACCGCCAAGAATGGGAGAGGTCGTCGCTATTTCGCGGGTCGGAGGACTCCACCATCGCTACTCGCGAGAGTTCCGGAGGGCTGCGTAGAGGGAGATTTGAATAAAGACGATGGACAGGCGCGCCCGCAGAAATTCCATGACCGGGTCTCCTCCAAGTCGCTCGCCCGGGCGCGTCATCCTGTGTACGAAGCTGATCAGGGGATGTACCACCGCTCCGGCCTCCGGCGAGTGCGACTCTGCAAAGCGGCTTCGAACGACTTGATTTCCGTACGGGAATTCGGTTCGAAGGCGACTGGCATGCGACTTGCTGCTACCGGCACGTCGGCGCCGCAGGGGTTCCGGCATGTGTGTGCATTCGCACCTCGAACAAGGAACTCCGACATGAACCGCACCCTTCGACTCTCAGTCCCCCTCGCACTCACCCTTCTTGCGCTGGCCGCCGGCGGTTGTGCCGCGCTTGGGGGAACCCGGCATGGACAATCCACCAGCCTGGTCGACTACATCGACCCGTCTGGCCAGGGCAGGAACTTCGAACCCACGATCCCGCACCTCCGGTTGCCGCTCACCGTCGGCGTCGCCTTCGTGCCGTCGGCGAACCCGCACTACGGAACGACAGACGACAGCTTCACGGAGCAGGAGAAGGTAGAGTTCAGTGAGCGCGTGGTCGAACGATTCGAGCGGCTCGAGTTCGTCGACCGGATCGAAGTTATTCCGGCGGTCTACCTCCGCAGCAAGGGTGGCTTCACCAACCTCGACCAACTTAGGAACCTGTATGGCATCGATGTCATCGCCCTGATGTCCTACGACCAGGTCCAATTCACGACTCAGGACGCCCTCGCGCTGACCTATTGGACGATCGTCGGGGCCTACATCGTCCCCGCGGAGAAGAACGACACCCACACGTTGATCGACACCGCCGTGTTCGACATCGAGAGTCGGAAGATGTTATTCCGCGCGCCGGGCACCAGCCTCGTGAAGGGTCGGGCCGCGCCCATCGACCTTCAAGGCACGCTCAAGCGCGACAGCGTCCAGGGTTTCGAGGAGGCCGGCGAGGACCTGATCGCAAATCTCGACGTCGCCCTCGCCGATCTCCAGCAGCGCGTAGAGGATCGGCCGGACGACTACGAGATATCTAGCCGCCCCGGATACAGCGGTGACGCGGGCGCACTCCTGGCGGCCCTGACCGCGGGGGCAGCGCTCGCTGCTCGCCTCGCGAGCACTCGCGAACGTGCGTGACCGGCTCCCGCGCAGCGTCCTGGTCTCGCTGGCTGCGGTCGTCGTCGCGGTCGTCGTCCACGTGGTTCCCGACGTTTCGAGTGCGTGGATTTTCGAGCGCGACGCCATCAAGTCGTGGCAGCTCTGGCGGATCTTGACGAGCAGCTGGGTCCACTACTCGTGGGCCCATCTGGCCCACAACGCGCTGGTCATCATCGCGTGTGGTGTGCTGCTCCGTGACGCGGACTGGCGCCGCTACGCTGCGCTGTTGCTCGGCGGGGGCCTCGTTGTGGGGCTCGGCGTGTTCCTGCTACGGCCCGATGTCGCCCGGTTCGCGGGACTGTCTGGCGTCGCCTGCGGGGCTACGGCCCTCGCAGCGCTGCGCGGAATGCGGCACAGCGGCCAGGTGTCCAGGCTGCATCTGGCTCTGCTCGCGGGCCTCGTCGTGAAGCTCGGCTTCGAGCTGGCTACCGACACCTCGCTCCTCGACCTGGGGCGAGCGACCGTCGCTAACCCTTTGTTGCCGTTCAGCCACGTTCTCGGCGCCGCGTCAGCGCTGCTCGTCGCCTGCGACACGGGTTCCGCGCCGTCCGTCACACGCACCCGAAGTACCGCTGCCGCTGCGGCGCCGGGATCGAGACCGCACTCGGCCCCGACAAGCTCGTCGCTGGCATGGTGAAAGGCACCAGAATCATCAGGAGGACAACGGCGGAATAACGTCTGGGTGTCATGAGGAATTCCTCGGGGTGTCCTGGCCAGTCTTGGCTTGCTCCCAGGAACAAGGCTTGTCGCCGGGAGGGAGGTGCAATCCAGTTCACAATGCCGCCGAAGCCAGGCCCGAGTACGTCAGGCGTCGCTGGTCCCCGGGCTGCAGGAGAAACCGGCATGCTGCCCCGCGCCGCGAACGTAGCCGCTAGGGCCGGCGCTTCTGAGTCGAACGCGAAGCGCCATGCTAGTGGTCGCGGACGGGGCCGAAGCAGGGCGACTTGGTTCCCTTGATAGAGTACGAAAAGGTCAAGATTTCAACATCGGTGGAATCGGAAGCCAGAATACTCTCGTCCTGCCGACCGGCGGGACGCATTGCTCGGGAGCCGGCGCACCCAAGCTTCAGACTCAAGTGAACCTCCGGGAAACACCGATGTCCCCAGTATGCCCCGAACCCTGGTCACGATCGCACTTGCCTGGACGCTCGCCCTTACAGCGTGGGTCTCCTGCGCCCGGGGCATTCGGGGCAGGGTCGTCAGACTCTCTTGGCCAGGCCCCATACTCATCGTTTTCGTCGGCTTCCTAGCAGCACAGCCGACTCACGCTCTCGACACCGTGACGGTCATCGTCCGGGAGTTCGACACCGCTGACCCACTCATCGTCGCCGAGTACGACCGCCTTAGGAGAAAATGCCGGAAAGCCAGGAAACCGCTAGCAGACCAGCTCCAGGTGCACTCAAGGCGACTGCTTCTTGATTTCATAAGAGAGTCAGCAGAAAAGAGCGCCGAAGACAACCCAGGTGGAGCTCAGCACTCGGACGAAGAACTTTCTGAAGTGCTACGCGGGTTCGGTAGCGAGACCCCGCCTTCCGAGGAACTGAAAGATCCGATTGAGGTTCGCCATAAACTCGGCCAGCTTCGGCTCAGCTGTGATGCTGATATCTATGGGGCACTTCGCCATCTTAAGCCCAACGTCGAAACCGAGTGCGTATTGAGAGCGAGCGAGAGAGCCCTTGCCCGCGGGTGGTCGGCGCAAGGGTCCGAGTTCAAGATGCACTATCAGGTTGAAACGATTGCCGATGACCATGTCGTCATGAAAAAGTTCAACGAAGGCCACTATGGAGAGATGTTAGGCCAACACAATTTGGGCACGCGATATCCCCTGTTCCACACCATCATAGACGGATCGGGTCGCGCGCATGGGAAGGTCCAGAGCCTTGGCATCGATTTTGTTGAGGTCGTCCCCGGAGGAACCGGAACCGTCGGGTGCATGGTCTCGTACCCAGCTGGCCCGATTGAGCGGAAGCGTCCCCTGCTTCTCGGCAGCCCCCCTCCAGCTGGGTGGGCACGAGGTCTCGACGACGGCAAGCAACGTCGCTCACGTCCGCCGGCCTTCGGAGCTTCGAGAGAAGAACCGTGAATTCGTCTCCACCGGGGTGAATCAGTGCTCAAGCAACGAGTTCGAAGGGACCGATTCTCCAGAGAGCCTGACTCATTCGCTGGGCAATTCGCACAGCGGAGCGCCTGCTACACGTCGTATCTCGAGCGGGAAGCGCAACGGTTGTCTCTGCCTTTTTTGAACCTGACAGGAAGAGAGGTTCCTTCCGAGGTGGCTCGACTGGTTCTACTGAAGCTCACTTCGGAACCGAGCTCGTCCGTTGCCGGATGAGCCGGGCCAACGATTCCTGGTAGATTTCGTTGACTGTGTCGGACAAAGATGCCATTGCCAAGAAGAGGGCCGCGCTGACTGTCGCAAGATCCCTGGCGTTGCAGGCTGATGTTGCACACCCCATCTCAACCATGGGCCGCACAGTTTTGTTGCTCGAACCCTGCGCTGTCGTCGCGAAGGTCTCATCGTCGGCCAATTCGAAGCGCTGGTCTGCGGAGCTGGCGGTCGCGGCGCATGTTCACCGCCAAGGAGGCCCCGTCGTGCCGCCACTTCGGCGTTCGAACCCCGGCCCTCATGTTCTCGATGACCTGGTCGTTTCTCTCTGGGAGTATCGCCCCGCCGAGGTCACTGCGGATGACCTTGAGCATTCCGCTGCCTACGCAGCGCTCCTGTCTTGCCTACACAGCTACGACCGCACCCTTCCGGATTTCTTGGAACCCATCCTCGCTTGCCGAGAAGCAGCCGCCAGCCTAGACCTCCCCACCTTACCGAGCGGCGCGGGGACCGTCGGACTCCTTCGGGAAGCATTCTCTGTTCTCGATGAACTGGAGATTCCTCGCGGTGAACTGCGTCCCCTTCACGGGGACCCACATGTTGGCAACTTGACAAAGTCACACGGAGAGACGCTCTGGCTCGACCTCGAATCTGCTTGTATTGGGCCAGCCGAATGGGACCTCACGGCGCTACCTATCTCCTTCCAAAACGAGGCGCATGACCTCGGCCTGCTGGCCCAACTTCGCCTCCTTCGAAGCGCCTGCGTCGTCGTCTGGTGCTCTCAAAAGACCGTTCCCGCGCCTCAGGAGCGAGAAGCAGTGGAGGTCCACCTGGAACTCCTCGCTAGCGCATTGAACGCTTAGCACGCGTCGAGCGACTGCTCGCCGACGACCAACAGAAACTGGGGACGTGGTGGACCTTATGTCCCGGGCTTTGACCCCACGCAGCTCTCTCCGAGCCTCGCGGCCTCACAGATTCTGACCGGAAATCCGGGACACTAGGTGGGGGAGGTGCCGTTCAAGATTGAGGACCGAATCGAGCCGGTCGTGTTCCGGAAGCTGTGTTTGGGACCGACCGTCGCGGCTGCCAACGAAGAACGCACTCATCCCGGCCCTCCGCGCTCCCCTATAGTCGGCTTCGAAGTTGTCGCCTATGTAGACCGACTCAGAGGCTGTTGCCCCGAGCTTCCCGAGCGCTGCTTCGAAGGCCGCAATGCCAGGCTTTCGCACGCCGAGCTCGATTGAGGTCACGACCTCGATGAAGCAATGCGCGATTCCCACTCGCTCGAGGAGGCTTGGAACCAGCTCCTCGGTATTCGTGTTGCTGAGCACCGCAAGCGTGTAGTCACCCCTCAGCCTTGCCAACATCGCGTCGACTCCTGGGATTTCCGTCACGGCCAGGCTCCATTCCTCCACGTAGGTCGCCACGAACGCGTCCACGAGGCCAGCGTCTTGGCCGTTGACTCTGAGGCCAGGACACTGAGCCAGGAATGCGCTCGTGAGCTCCTCCATGGAGTACTCGGCTAGGTGCAGAGCCGCTCTCTCCTCGAACGCCTGAGCGGTTCGGTCCCAGGTCTCCAGAAACGCCTGGTACCCCAGGTCCGCTCCGGCCTCTCTGAGCAGCTCGTGGCTTCGTTGGAATCCCTCCCCGGTCCAATTCGGCGCGTAGCTGACCAGCGTTCCAAAGAAGTCGAATACGACGAAGCGGACCATCTTCCCGAGTCTATGGCAAAGCCGGCTCGCTGCGAAAGCGGCCCAAGGGCCCGTCCCAAAATCTCGAAGTCCGCACCAGCATGGTCGCGGCCCGGTCCGGCTAGCGGCCCCGAAAGTAGGAGAAGCCGGAGGGGTGCAGCAGCTGCATGCCATCGTCGTAGATGACCGTGCCAATTCCATCCCAGAGCTTCACCAGCGGCTCAGAACTAAGCATCGGAGGCAAGAACCCCCTGGCTCCTATGTCGTCCAGGACCTCTTTGCGCTCGGAATTGAGGCTGGCTCGGAGGCGACCTTGCCACGCCTCGAACTCGTCTGAGTCCAGCCTGAGCTTGGCAGCGGCCAGGCCGGTTTGTACCGCGTTGTCTTGAGACGCGGGCAGCTGGGCCTCCACAAAAGCAGTGATCGCAGCTACGGCCGCCGGCGACGAGTAGAGGGCTAGGGCGCAGATTACGTCTTCTCGGCTCTCTTCCGAAGACGCACGGTTGAGCAACGGCACGAGCCCAAGCACCGTCTCAGTGTCGCGGCTCAACGCGGCTGCGAGGGTGATTGAGTGGATGAGGATGTCTGGAACCTCTGCTGAAAGCTCAGCAGAGGAATCGACCAGCCGCGTCACTTCAGCCCCAGCGGCCTGAGGGCCGACTAGCGCCGCGAGAAGCAGTCCACTGGAACATCGAACAACGTTCTTGGAACAGTTGACTCGACTGAGCGAAAAAAAATCAGGAGCAAGGCTTCGATGTTGGTCGAGCTGCTCCTGGTAGGCAAAGTACGTTGTAGCCTGCCCTCCGAAGGTCCCGAGATATCCGCGATTCGGGAAGAGGCGTTGAGATCCAGCGAAAAGCCACCCGATGCGATCAAGCATGAGCGTGAAAGCGTCGACCTTACCCTCGATCGAAAGTGAGCTAGTGAGAATTCCGGAGAGAGTTCGCACGAAGACCGCGTCGCTGAGTAGGTCCTCACGCGGGATCGCGGAGATCCGAGCGGCCGCAAGCTCATCGATCGGGAAGGACCATGCACGGGCCGCCGGCGGTGCTGGTTCCCCGCTCGCGCTGAGCTCAAGGGCACCAGTGAGCCCGAGAACGAGGAACGCAACGCTGGCCCTCATCTTGCAATCCTCCCCAACCGATATCGAATGGGCGGACGTCGCGCGTTAGCTACGACTGACCGCGCTATCACGGATCGGCGTTGACCGGCTGCCGACAGCGCTGACCGGCCCCGACCCTGGCAACCCAGTATGCCGCCAAATCGCACCCGTGGTCAATTGAACCCTGCTGTTGACAGTCCGGTTCAACTCTTGGCTATTCAGCTTGTTCTTCACCGAGGCCGATTCGGATCGCCCGCTCTACAGGAGAGTGCCACCCAGTCGAAGCGCCAAGATCGAGGGGTTTCGACGGGACGAGACCCGCCTGGGACATGAAGCGCGGAACCGTTCCTCGGTGAGGCCAGTTGGCTGCGTGCACCAGGAACGGGTGGCAGAGGAATACGTCGCCCGCCTCGCCAGTTGCCAGATCCACGGGAAGAGAATCCACTCCGGCGACTCGGGGGACGACTTCTTCGAAAGGCAAACCGGCCTCTCCAGCGGCCAGGAGCGCCTTCGGCACGAGTAGATGTGAACCCCTCCGAATGCGCGTAGGAGCGTCCGATTTCCCGACGTCCGAGAAGAGGATGAGCATCAGGAGCGCTCGATCGCGTGACGCCACGTTGACGAACAACCGGCCATCAACGGAGTAGCTGCCTTCGATGTGCCAACCTGCGTCTCCTGGATCCTCCTCGCTTGGGAACCGAACAGGAAACGTACCCGTGCCAACGATCGGTCTCTGCCAGTTCCCGGAGCCGACGACCTGATCGAGCGCTGCGCAGAGAATTGGGCGGTTCATCGCGTCCATGAACGGCTTGGCCGTCGATCCGAATACCCTAACGACGGGATCTCTCCAGCTCGTCGGGTCATCGGGGTCGAGCTTCATTGCCTGCCAAAGCCACTCACGGCATCGGTTCACGACTTCGTCAGGCACGACCCCGCTCAGACGGAGGTAGCCATCGGTGACGAACCGATTGAGATCCTCATCTCGAAGCGGTCCGAGTGCGTTCACGAGATCCACTCCACTCAAAGGACCGACCATCAGCTGCAACAGACAGCGCTGCACCAACGCTGGGGCACGACGCCCATTGCCAGAACGGTACCACGAATGGATTTGAGCGAGCTGTGGGCGTCAGCTTCACCGCTTGTTGGACGGCGGATCGGCCTCTATCCACATAGCTGGGCCAAGCTCAGATCTGAGCCGCAGACGAATGTGGCACGGAACTTGATTCATCATCGCCAGGATGGGTCGTGAAGGAATAGGCCGCCGCCTGGTTCATGCCCGGTGCTTCTGGCCGCTCGGATTGGTTGGTCTTGGTCTTCTGTTCGCCGCCAACGCCCAGAAGTCCGGCGTTCGATTCAACTGGACCGCGTCGGCGCCGGTGGGTTTCTATCTCGAGCGCCCGCTGAAGTTCGCTCGCGGCGAACTCATACTTCTCTGCCTCCCGCTCCGGGTCGAGACCCTCGGCAGGCGTCGCGGGTACCTGCCAGCGGGCACGTGTCAGAGCGGTAGCAGCCCCGCACTCAAGCGGTTGATAGGGCTCCCTGGTGACACGATCGCTCTCGATGAGTCATCCCTGGCGGTCAATGGAGCGATGCTCCTTCAGGTGCCAATCCAGGCGTTGGACAGCTCGGGGCGGCCTCTTGCGCACGCCCGGTTCGGAGTCCGTGTCTTGCCTCCCGGCCAGGTCTGGGTCCAGGGGCTCATCCACACCCGAAGCTGGGACAGCCGCTACTTCGGTCCAATCCCGATCGAGAGCCTCAAGGCCAGCGTGCGCCCACTGCTGACCATCAACCCGGGGCACCGGTGACCGCGCGTCGGCAGCGCTCCGGACGAGTTCGAACCGATTCGAACAAGGCGCCCGAGAACGCCCATCACCGGGAGCAGCAGAGCAGGTGGGAACCGTCTGTGCCGACGCTGCCGCCTGGCGACACGGCGACCCATGACACCTCGCCCGCTGCCCGCCTCAGACCTTCGACCATCCGGCGCGAAGTAGGCGGCGCTGCTTCGCTGCGCCGAGTCTCCAGCAGCCTCTCCGGCGGCAATCGCCGGAGGGCGGGCATGCGGGGAACGCGCGTCTCCTCATTCGCCCGGGGGAGCAGCCAGCAGCGAAGTCTGGTGAAGGCCTCGTTCACACCGACGGGGAAACCGGGACGCTGGCGTGCTCACGGCCACTATCTGAGCCGCGCTGGGGCGCAACGTGATGGCGAGCGGGGAGCCGGCTTCGACGCGGAGAGCGACAGCGTCTACCTGCCGGACCGCTTCGACAGTTGGCAGAAAGCCGGCGACCGAAGACTCTGGAAGATGGTCGTCTCTCCCGAAGTCGGTGACCGAATCGACCTCCAGGCTCATACCCGATCACTCGTCACCCAGATGGAAGAAGACCTCGGAACCAAGCTCGAGTGGGCAGCCATCGACCACCATGACACCGACCACCCCCACGTCCACATCACGATTCGCGGGGTAGACGAACGCGGCCGATGGCTGCGGCTACCGAGGGACTACGTCCGACACGGAATCCGCGGCCGAAGCCAGGAGCTCTTGACCCGGTCCCTCGGCCCTCGTCTCGATCTTGATCGCCGGCAGGCGCGCGAGCGGGCCGTAGACGCTCCTCGTGTAACAGAGATCGATCGATCGCTGCGGCGACAGGCACGAAATGACGGGGTCATCGATTTCTCTGGCCCTGTGCCGGTGCATCCGGCAGCGCAGGAGCGCCGCCTCCAGGACCTGCGGAGACTCGCGTACCTCGACGGCCTGGGCCTTGCCGAACGCGTGGATGACCGGTCGTGGCGAATCTCCGATCGGCTCGAAGCCGGGCTCCGACAGATCCAGGTATCCGGGGACATTCAGAAGAGCCTTGCGAGTGCTGGAATTGGAATTTCGGACCGGCATTCGCCAGTTGCTCTCTCGAGCCTGGGACCCGGAGCACAGATCCGAGGCCGCGTCGCAGGCGCGGCGTTCGACGAGGCGATGGACCAACCTTTCCTGATCATCGAAGGCGCGGATGGTAAACGTCACGCGATTCCGCAGTCTCCGTCGATTCAGAACCTCCGCGGCCTCGGCCGCCTCAGACCGGGCAAGGTCGTGACGGTTCGCGTCTGGGGTGAGCCAGGCTCCACGGAAGTCGGGATCCGCGAGCACGGCACGCTCCGGAGCCTCCGACAAGTCGACTCGGCATCCACCCCGCTGGACCTCGATGCGATCACCTCCATCCGGCAGACCGGCAGCCCCCCTGGCCCACCGGAAAGCCAGGGATTCGCGCGGCGCTGGTGGGAAGCCGTCCGCGCTCGGGTCCCGCTTCTGGAGCGCGCGGGAATGATCCGTCGCATCGGACAAGGGCAGGATCACGAGGCCTTTGAGGCCGTACGAGGAGCCGAACAGATGGTGGAAGCCAGGATGACGCAGCGCGAGCGCACGCCGCTCGCGTTGGAGGATCTGAAGGACAGGCACGGCAAGCCCCTACGCATGGCAGAGCCGGTTGCTGGCCGCGTCCATCGCGGGCAATTGGTCGGCTACGGCGAAGACACAGAGGGAAACCGGCACGCCGTGCTCGACACCGGCCTAGAGCTGACCGCAATTCGCACTGAGGAGAGCGCCGAACTCGGACACGACGTTCGCGCCCGGGCTCTTCAGGCCGCCGAAGAAGAGCGCGAGCAGCGCCGCGTTCGGTGGGTTCTGGACGATCTCGAGCACAACCATCAGCACGACCGAGGCCGGTGAGTCCGAGAACGAACGAGCCCCGGCGGCTCGTGCCGGCCGGCCCTGAAGTGCCATACTGATGATCCCCCGCGATGACCGGTCTTCCGCAGCTGGAAGCCGGACATGCAACCCAAGACTCTCTACCGCCTCCCCACGAGCGGCGAACGAAACACGGCCGCCGGCATCTTCGTCGGCTCCACTCTCGCGATCGTGGGCTCTCTCGTATTGCTCCTTTGGACGGTGACCCAGTGGGCAGCTTGGAAGCTTGGTTTCCAGACCGGCCTCGGCACGCCGCTCTTCGCACCCGGCCAAACCGAACAGCTGTGGTTCGGGGCCCTGGCAATCGTCGCCGTTGGAGCAGCGATCGCCGCCCTCGCCTTCCCACGGACGCGGCCCTGGTCGTTTGGCTGCCTACTCACAGCCGTCCTGGCCGGAGCGAGTTGGCTCGGTCCCCTTTATGCGCCCTGGGATTTCTTCCGCTGGGAGCTTCGCTTTGGCCACGTCCCCGGAACGGAGGCGGTATGGCAGACGGGGCACTGGCTGATCGGCGTCCCGGCACACTTCGTCTTCGTAGTGGGCATTGCGCTCGCAGTGCGCCGAGCCCGCAAGATCGGCGGCCATACCGATAGCCACGGCTCCGCACGCTGGGCCAAAGCAGGCGACATCGCGTCGACCGGGCTTGTCAACGACGCGGGCGTCTACGTGGGCGCCATCCGACGCCGCGGCAAGCTGGAGCCGCTTCGCCACGACGGCCCAGAGCACGTCCTCGGTTTCGCACCCTCGCGGTCGGGAAAGGGGGTCGGATGGGTCATCCCCACCCTCCTCTCCTGGCCGCACTCCGTGCTCGTGAATGACATCAAGGGAGAGAACTGGGCGCTCACGGCTGGTTGGCGCCAGCGCCAACTCGGCAGCAAGTGCCTTCGCTTCGATCCGACCTGCGAGGACGGATCCGCCGCCCGGTACAACCCGCTCCTCGAGGTCCGCCGGGGGCCGCATGAGATCCGCGACGTCCAGAACATCGCCGACATCCTCGTGGATCCAGACGGCGATGGTGCGAAGGACCATTGGGACCTGACGGCCCAGGAGGTTCTCAGTGGTGCGATCCTCCATGTGCTCTACGCGGGGCCGGACAAGAGCCTCCGCGGTTGCCTGGACCTGCTCACCGATCCTCACCGCGCGGTGGACGAAGTGCTCAATGAGATGCTCTCGACGAAGCATGACCCGTCCTTTGAACGTGGGTGGGTCGATCCGAAGGACGGAAAGCGGACCGCCACTCATCCTGCAGTCGCACGAGCGGCGCGGTCGCTTCTCAACAAGTCGGACAACGAGCGCTCCAGCGTTCTTTCATCCGCCACGAAGTTCCTGACCCTCTACCACGACGACCTGGTCGCCGCGAACACGGCCTGCTCGGACTTCTGCATCAGAGATCTGATGCACCAGGAGCGACCGGTGAGCTTGTACCTGACCGTGCCGCCATCGGACCTGAGCCGAACCCGGCCGCTACTGCGGCTGCTGATCAACCAAATCGGAAGGCGCCTCACCGAGCGAATGGAATTCCGCAATGGAGTCCCAGCGCCGAGCTATCGGCATCGCCTTCTTCTCATGCTCGACGAGTTTCCGAGCCTCGGAAGGCTCGACTTCTTCCAGACCCAGCTCGCCTACCTGGCCGGCTACGGGATCAAGGCCTACCTGATCGCGCAGGACCTCTCGCAGCTCTATGCCGCCTACGGCCGCGACGAGAGCATCGTTTCGAACTGTCCGATCCGCCTCGCCTACGCGCCCAACAAGATCGAGACAGCGCGCCTGCTCTCGGACATGGCCGGCGCCATGACCGTCCACAAGGAGACCCGAACCTACACCGGCAACCGCCTCAACCCGGTGCTGATGCACGTCATGGCGTCGGAACAGGAATCACAACGACCCCTCCTGGCCCCCGACGAAGCCATGCGGCTTCCGGACGATACCAGTCTCATCTTCGTGGCCGGTTCACAGCCGATTCTGGGGACGAAGTTCCGATACTTCCGCGACCCCGCGCTGGCTGCGCGTGCCCGCATCCCGGCACCTGTGCAGTCGGATCGGCTGCCGGGGCCGCAGCCGGACCTGTGGGTCCCCTCGACGGGTGGGGCTGCCGGGGAAGCAGCGAAGCGACCCGATTTGGAGTCCGAAACAGGTAAGGGGGCACCTCCCCCGTCCGCATCCGCTGGAGGCTCGGAAGCCGGAAGTGGAATCGTGACACAGTCGGAGGCGTCGAATGACCTCCATGTGGCGATCCTCGATCGAGCTGCTGGCGACGGCACGGCCGCGGACGAACCAGAGGGGAACGGATGAGCGCCAGGACCCAGCGCCCCTACCACGTGCAGGCCTACCTCGGCACGGATCTCTACGAGCGGATCTTGAGGGAGGCAGCCGTCCAGCGCCAAAGCGTCTCGGAGT
>JAAETT010000170.1 GCA_024228115.1 bacterium | reverse complement strand
ATTTGAAGGACCAGTAGTTTTCGGCCAAGCATGTTTGATCTCAACTGATTCTTTAAAGCTAAAATAAGCAAGTATTTTTCGGCTAAACTTAAATCAAAACTTTGGTGAAATTGATGGATTTGAAGGATCAATAGTTTTCGACCCAGCATGCTCGATTTCAACGGATCCTTAAAAGCTAAAATGAGTGGTATTGTTCGGTCAAACTCCATTTGAAAATTTAGCTAAATCTATAGATTTCAAGGATCATCAGTTTTCGGCCGAGGATGTCTGCTTTCAACTGATCCTTTAACACTGAAATGAGTAATTATTTTTCGGCCGAACTTTATTCAAAAGTTTGGCGAAATCTATGGATTTGAAGAATCAGTAGTTTTCGGCACTGACCGACCCTGGAAGGTTTTTAATGATCATCTCATGTCTGCACCTGATCAATAATGGCCAGGGCAGTTATTGCGCCACACAACTTTTTCCTTGGAAAAATCAGTATATCTAAAAAGCAAGCTGTCTGTTGAAAGGAAGTTAATGTATCCTGCAAGCAGAATCAATCGTTGAAAATAAACAATCACCTTTTTAAAAGAGAGCTTGTTATCACAAAAAACGACATT
>JAAETT010000169.1 GCA_024228115.1 bacterium | reverse complement strand
CCTTCACCCTCCGTAATACACGGAGGGTGAAGGAGCCGCCGCTCTCAAACTCTCAGAAAATCAACCGGTTCTGGGACATCCCCCAAACCTGCCGTGTCCCAAGCCACCCTGGCGCGAAAGGGCCAAGCCTCAAGTAGCCCATATCGGACCTTATGTGCTAGATCATAGGTGTGGCAACGAAGAGAAAGAAGTCCGGGGGCTCAGCCGATCGGCGACTACCCGCCGAGCATCTAGAACATAAGGTTCAGCTGCTCCGGAACAGCGCCGAGCTCGACTTGGTAGGCCTGGCCACGCTTTACCTTGGAACACTCGAGGACCCGGAGAGCTCCACCTTCAAGGACAAGTTCCGCGACCTCCAGAAGTTCCTCGACTTCTACGGCGACCACTACGGCCATCACCAAGCGGCCGAATGGTATCCGGCGGTCTCGAAGCGGTTCGTGAGCCAGCATTTGAGCAAGCGCTTGAGGAAGCCCGGTGGTGAGCGCTATGCGCCCTCTTCCATCGGACGCATCTGGTCCACTGTCCGGCACTTCGGACGGTGGGCCCATCGCGAGCACGCGGACTGCTTCCCGCACGGCTCGCCGGTGGCGGGTGTTTCACCGCCCGATGAACCCGAGGCGGCTTGGGTTGGACTTCGCCCCAAGGACCTCGACCGCCTTGTCACCGCTGCTCACGCGCTGAAGAACAGACCGCCTCGAACCGGCGGCACCAACCAAGGTCTTCGTGACCTGGCCTTCCTCCATGTCCTCATCGGCTCCGGCCTCCGTGTCTCCGAATTGACCGGGCTAGACGCTGGCCAATACGACGGCCGCTACTTTCTCGACGTCGTTTGCAAGGGCGGAGTCAGACGACCGAAAGTGTTCGTCCACCACAAGGACAACCGCGTGGCCATCGACGAGTGGCTGGCCGAACGGGGCAGCGCTGGCGGGCCGCTCTTCTGCACGCGGGTCGGAAAGCAGATGTCTCGAAGCCAGGCGTTTGGCGTCATCAAGCGCATGGAGCGCCAAGCCAACGCGCATCTTCCCGAAGAGGAACGATTCTTGGTCAGCCCGCACGTCCTGCGCCACACCCTCGGACGACAGCTCGCGGAGGACAAGGGTGAGCGATTTGCAAGAAAGCAGCTCGGCCACCGCTCGGGAAGGCAGCTCTACCGCTACATCCAACCCTCAGTCGAAGACCTCGAGGAGCTCTTCGACTGATTCGGCGCTCGCATCCCTAGTCCCTTGTATCGACCAAAGGCGGAAGTGTTGTCATGCTAAGCACTGCGTCCCCCGCAGCCAATCGGTTCTCGCCGTGTCGCGGGCCGATTCATGGGGCCCGTATGTCGAAGAAGCGGTATCGGATTGACTTGACGG
>JAAETT010000168.1 GCA_024228115.1 bacterium | reverse complement strand
TATTTAACGTGAGTTCGATGTAAGAAATTCAATTATTCCATAGAAAAAAGCAGAATATTTAGTAAATTAAAGTTCTAATAATCAAGATACTATACAATATTCTGCTTATGATTTCTGATGATAAAATTATAGAAATATTCTGTAAATTGGATGATTTTGCTACTGAATTTGATGCTGTTCTAACAGAAAATAGCATTTCAGAGGCTTCATCGGTAAAAAGAAGGAATAGAAAATTCAAAATGAGTAAAAGTGAAGTGATGACTATAATGGTTATTTTTCATCTTAAATCTTTTCGAAATTTAAAACACTTTTATCTTCATTATGTTGTAAAACATATGAATGATTTTTTTCCAAATTGTGTGTCTTATAATCGATTTGTTGAGCTTCAAAAAAAGGCGATACAACCTTTAGCTGTTTATCTAAAACTATTTGGGTTAGGAGCCTGTTCAGGTATTTCATTTATAGATTCTACAGCAATAAAAGTTTGTCATTATAAAAGAGAAAAACAGCATAAAGTTTTTAAAGGTATTGCGGAAAAGAGCTTTGGAACTTTAGGTTGGTTTTTTGGTTTCAAACTACATTTAGTCTGTAACGACAAAGGGCAAATCGTTGACTTTCTGATTACTAAAGCAAATACTGATGATAGACAACCTCTAAAAGATAAAACTTTTCACAACAAAATATTTGGAAAAATTTATGGGGATAAAGGCTATTTGGGGAAAGACTTATTTGATAAACTTTTTGTTGATGGTATTCACCTAGTAACAAAGATTAGAAAAAATATGAAAAAGAAAGCAATGGATTTTATGGATAAAGTTTACCTTAGGAAAAGAGCAGTTATAGAATCTGTAAATGATGTCTTAAAAAACATCTGTCAAATAGAACATTCTAGACATAGATCATTTGATAATTTTATAGGTAATATCATTGCAGGTTTAACTGCTTATTCTTTTTTAGAAAACAAACCAAGTATTAAAATCCAAAAATTCTTACCTAATATCGGTATTGCTTAGCTCGAACTCACGTTAATCAGTAATATCAAGGTAAGTATTGGCTTTGTCAGTAAACACAATTGACTGTTCATCTATGTTTTGATTGACAACATTATCAATACTATCGCTTTTATGGCTATCCAATACTTTCATTTTAAAATATCGACATTGCTTACTTTGTTTGCCTGTTTCTATATCTTCTAAAAAGGTTGATTCAGCTATTACAGCTACGTTTTGCTGTCTTTGACTTCCTTTATCTCGTTTGAGTTTAATACCAATTTTAAATTAAATTGCGCTAAATTATTCGTATCTTTATTGAATGGGTAGACATTCAAAAATCATAATAAAAGAGGAGTTGAAAGACTTAAAATCATCTCATAGAATAGAGAAGAATCCTCAGTTGAAGCGTAAATTAAAATGTTTGATTTATACAAAAGAAAAAAAGTATTCAACTCAACAAATTTTAGCGAATAACATAGGGGTTGACCATGCAACAATAAAAAGATGGCTAAAGCAATATTCAGAAGAACCGTTAGATTCTTATTTATCAATCAAAAGAGGAGGCAATCGTAAAAGTGTAGTATCAAAAAAGGTACATAATGCTTTGTCTGAAAAACTTAACTCCTCTTCAACCCCATTAAAAGGCTATTGGGATGTTCAGATATGGATTAAAAAAGAATTTGATTTAGATTTAAAATACCAAACAATTCGAGGCTATTTAATTCGTCATTTTAAGACGAAGTTAAAATCACCAAGAAAATCACACTACAAGAAAGATGAGCAGGCTATTGAAGCCTTTTTTAAAACTTCCTAAAACATTTGAGAACATCAAAAATGGATTGGTTTTTGATGAAGAAACAACAGTGAATTTATACTTTCAAGATGAATCACGATTTGGGTTAAAAACACATATAGGAAAGTGCTTAACTGCTATTGGAGTAAAGCCTATTGTTCAATACCAACATGCTTTTAAGAATACATATTTATACGGAAGTTTCTCCCCTATAAATGGTGATTCTTTTGTATATGAAATAGAAGGAACTACAAGTGAAATATTTTACAAATATCTTGAAGCCTTTTCTGTATATAAACCAGATGAAATAAAAATAATTGTCATTGACAATGCTGGTTTTCATTCAATGAAAAATTATACACTACC